>NZ_CAWNXG010000026.1:0-71656 GCF_963878145.1 Photorhabdus sp. S10-54
ACCGCAGTCAGCTCGGTTTTTTATTGGAAATCGTCGCGGGCTTAATTGCTTATACATTCCAACCTAAAAAACCGAGCTTGAATTTACGGGATTGTGATATCGCTATTTTTAAACGAAGCTGAGGTTAACTAATATTTACTCCCGTCATCCTTACGATGTGATCCGCGCAGATGTTGTGATTGAACGTATGGAAAAGATGGCTAACCGTAGCTGTGGCTGCTATATGGATTATCTGCTCAAGCTTCCCCTGAAAGACCGCCCGACTTTTATCGGAGCAGCCAGCCGGCGCGGGATCATGCTCACATTGGCAGAAGAAGAAAGCTGTCACCGCGCTCGCAGAGAACTAGAGGCCGAACTGGCCGCCGATTACTGATATTCTGACGTACTGACACTTTTATATCCTCTGCCATGACACGCCCTTATCAATGCTAACGTATGCGTACATTAGCATTGATGCATAAACTGAACAAGGTAGGCCATGCGCTAAACATACAATAATTTCCGATCTCCAAGCTGACCCCTTATTGAATTGGTTGGTGAAATATTATTTTTGTTAATATAATATAGAACTCAATCGTATACATAGAATGATGTCTGTATTTTATGGTATTATAATTTCGTTATGAGGTAATTAAAAATTTTATTTTTAATAAATTTCAGATGAGATATCAATATATTTTGTTTTTATCAGAGATAACATCGTGGAAATAAGTTTGAGTTTGTTAGGGAAAAATGGAAGTTCATCAAGTAGATATATGGTTTCGGTTGATAAATCTTTGGGCCTTAAATGTGATTATATCGTTGAATTCAGAACAAGCCCTGAAATTATCGATTATTTATCTGATTACTACTCTGACCCGCAAGAATTAAATAATTTGTATATGGTTGATTTTTTCGATTTAGCCGCATTGACTGATACAAGCAGTAAAGGTCAATTCCATCACTATACAGACATGAAATATACACCGGACGAGTTGGAAACATTTTTTATCGATGGCATTGCTGCTGTTATTATTGACTTTGTGGAAATGACAGGTGCAAAAATTATATTCAGCGCGCCAGTCGATGAAGTGTTGGCAAGATATTACAACAGGTTGTTGAGAAAGTACGCACATACTGTAAACTATGTTTATCGAGAAGATATCAAAGATGAGGTTGGTTTCTATGTCATTGAAACAGTTTGAACGAATCAGGATAGGAATAAATTTTGATAAATCAGATGCTTATGAAAGAAATTTGAGGATACATGAGCAATGGGAAGCTGAACTGAAACAAGAAATAAAAGCTACCGGCTCTTTAGGAATGCCAGTGCGAGTTGTTCAACGGAGATTAAGCACAAGGGAATGATAGGCATGGCATTTTGTCACTTGTGTAACATCTCTTCTGGCAGCACTAAACTACACAATAAACCCTGGCATAAAGCCGGGTTTGTTGTGGTAGCTAAATTAATTAAAAAAATTAATATTTCCAATTTGTCTGGTGAACTTACGGAAAAAGACGTCAAAAAAGCCTTATAGAGAATTAGCCTTAAAATATCATCCTGACCGTAATCCAATTGGTTTGGAGTGGGAATATTAAGTAATTCTTATTAATTTTTGATGGAAAATATTGATAAAATAAATGAATATCAATCATATGATCCAAAATATCATTATATTTATTGCTCATATAGCAAGGAACTAGAGGAGGTTTTAAATAGTCTTAATGGTTTGTCGGACATTAAGATAGGCGGACGGAATGACGGACAAATGAGGCAAAATGGCACTGATTGGCTATGCGCGGGTATCGACGGCGGAACAGGACACCGCCTTGCAGACGGATGCGTTGCGCAAGGCGGGTTGCGAGAGAATTTTTAAAGACACGGTTTCCGGGGCCAGGACCGACCGCCCAGGACTGACTGCCGCGCTGGCCTGGCTACGCGACGGGGATGTGCTGGTCGTCTGGCGGCTGGACAGACTCGGTCGCTCGATGGCACACCTGATTGAGACAATCAGTGCGCTGGAGTCGGGAGGTGTCGGCTTCCGGTCGTTGACCGAGAGTATCGACACCACCACGCCAGGCGGGCTACTCATTTTCCATGTGTTTGGTGCGCTGAGCCAGTTTGAGCGTGACCTGATCCGCGAGCGCACCCGGGCCGGGTTGACCGCTGCTGCTGCTCGCGGGCGAAAGGGCGGGCGCAAGCCTGTTGTCACTGCCGACAAGTTGCAGCGGGCGCGTGAGTATATTGCCACAGGTTTGAACGTCCGCGAGGCCGCTACACGGCTCAGAATCAGTAAGACAGCCCTGTATGCTGCATTGCAAAACGGGAGTGAACAATGATGAGTCGCAAGCAAAGCAGTGCCTTCGTCACGACCAGAAAGGGCTTCTGCTATCTCGCGGTCAAAGTTGGCAGAAGCAATTCTAACATCATGCGTATTCGGAACTATACGCTTACGCCGCAGGACAAGCGTGACATGCGGCGGTTGTATCCCGACTATCTCTTTGACTGGAAGAAGATCAGCCAGCAACTTACTGAAAAGAGAGAGGTATGCAGAGCGTATCGCTCCAGGCGGCAAACTCCGCGGAGTACGGAACGCGCGCATCAGTCCCTTTTGTCATGGTGTCTTATGACCCAGGGACGCGCACGGTTTACGCATCCGACACCTGCGATTCATTGCCATTGCTTGACGCCGTCCTGCACATAGCACGTTCACGAAAGAAATAGTTCCGACAAGCAGTGGGAAAAGGCTAAAAATGTGTCCGGAAGTTCTTGACCGCTACAATTGAGGCAGCAACGCTGCCGTGCTCGCCCCGCAGGGGCGCTACGTTCATTTATTCAACAAAGCCCACCACCGACTGTTTGCAACAGTGCCCAAAATTTTATATTCGCACTTGCTGGATGTGGTGAGTATGTCTATATACTTAAGTATGGTAGCTATCAGCTTAACTGACGGAGTTTCACTAATATGCCTAAATATATTGAATCTTGGCCTGTTAAAATGGAAGAGCGCAAGCCAAGATTTCGGCCATCCTTAGATTTTATTAATGAAGATGCTGATATCAACAGGGTTATAGTCAGAGAGAGTAGAGACTCCCCGTTATCCGGTGTAAGGCAGAATGAGGTGGATCTGAGTTCTGTTGTTAATGGCGTTGAGCTGGATGAGTTACAAAGAGAGCTCCTGACTCATAATAAAATGCTCGAGGCGAAAATATCTCTAAGTATC
The DNA here is from genome assembly GCF_963878145.1 of Photorhabdus sp. S10-54. Taxonomy (NCBI): domain Bacteria; kingdom Pseudomonadati; phylum Pseudomonadota; class Gammaproteobacteria; order Enterobacterales; family Morganellaceae; genus Photorhabdus; species Photorhabdus sp. S10-54. The sequence continues at coordinate 3,204 of NZ_CAWNXG010000026.1, forward strand.
ATGGATCATCCGGGTAAAATTGGTGATGTCCTTGATCGTTATTCGGGTAAACTTTCTCAGGTATTTTCAGTTTTGAGAGACAGCCAGGAGATCCGTGACCAGCCGGTGACATTCAACAATCAACAAATGTCCCTGGGCGATGTGTTCGACAGAACTACATTCAGACCTCTTCATCCCTCTTCCGATCAGATAGGAAGGATGTCCGGAGGTAATCCGAGTGAAAATGATGTCAAAAACTGGTTAATAAAGTCGCTGAAACCGGATCCGAAAAACAGTGAGGACAAGCGCTGGAAATTATTTTTAACTAAGGTAAAGGGATTAAGTTCTTTCGGTACCACTGTATGGCAATTATTTACTAAACAAACTCCTAAGGCCAGAGCAGACAACCGGCAGGCCATCCTAAACCTGATTTCTAAAGCGGGTTTGGGAGGAACAGGAAGCGTCACAACAATGGAACAGGTACTCGATAACCGTTTTCAGGAATTCAGGGATAAAACACGTTCAATACTGTTTGACGATCCAATTAGCCGAGCCAGAAGCGAAAGGATGCCCTTAGGTAATGATGGTAATCCCATCCGCGGAAAATACTCAGATGCGAGCGACCTTGGCATGGGGTTTGGCCAGGTGGTACAGGAAGCAGAGAGCAGTAAAGTCACATTTTGGTTGTGGGATGTACTGGATGAGGGAGGAATAAACCAACAAATTAACGCTATCCCAAGGCAGGGGGCACCGATTGAAGATTTAAACCGGCCATTTATGCTTTCCCGAAATGAATTTGATGCGATACCGAAAAAATATCCAAAATCTACTCTTAAGGCGGCGATAGAAGATCACTATTTTAACCACGGAGTAGGCATTAACCGGTGGCAGCCTTATGGTATCTACGGCATGGATGCAAACCGCAATGGCTATCCTTCCGCGGGAGCGCAGTCAGGAGGTACCACCGACGTCATGCTGGGGCTAGCTATGCTCAATCTGAATGAGAGCTCGTCCATTTATGGAGAGTGGAATCGGGAAGCTTCCCGGCATGAGAACAAGAAAAAAGATGATGTGTTATGTATGACAACGGCAGTGGCGGCATTTATGAATTATGGTGGCTATCATACCTTTTCGGAAGTGCTGCCTATAGGGCAGTCTATTGCGGAAAATACAAAATTCGTTCCTACCGATGTGTCCAGAAGTTTTAAATATGGCAATCTTTATAAGGATATAATGGAGCTATATAAAACGTATGGAGACAAGGGCGAATATAAAAATCTAGAAAAATTTGAAGCGCGGCATCGTATGCCGACCCTGCCACTCCGATATAAAAATAGAAATAATATATCTCCTGATATATACCAGCCAGTCTATACTGAACATTATGGCTCGTGGAATGATCGTGGCTAATAATATTTTTTATAGGACGGAAGGTGACGTGTTTTCATAAGTCCATCCAGATAATATGATAACCTCGGGAAATAATAGTGCGTCTGGTAAACACCAGAGTCGCTGTCAGCGCTCTCTGTGATTGTTTATATTTTATTTCAACCAATCAATGTGGAGTTATATATGGGGTCGATTAACTGTGGTGATGTTCCTGGTCTCTCTCCGTTTGGAGCACGTAGAACGGTTCGTCGCATTGTTGCTGAGTCTGAGGTAAGTTCATGGATTCAAAAATCTATCTCTTTTGAGTTGATTGAAAATATTGGTGTCGTATCATCAGCCGGAGCCGGTCGATGCATCAGAATCAGTACCGCCGGACCAGTGATCAATACGGCCAGCTATCGTGGTGAAAAGGCCATTCCAGCGGACCCTCTTGCCAGGAAGCTGGCAGATCAACTTGCATGGTATAAGGAAGAAAAGCATAAGGCTTCCATAGTAGACAACCAGATGGTTTTTGATGATGCCCATCTGACAATTGAAGTAACGACCCCACAGGGGGGGAGACTGCTATTAATGGCGGGAACGACTGGTGCCTAATTGATTTATCACCAATAACAAAAAACAACGAAACCGATGTCAGTACATCTACGACGCTTGGAGCCAGTATTGGTATGTTTGGCAATGTTCCAACCGTGGGAATGGACTTCTCAACGACGACTTCCCATCAGTGGGCTCTACCTGACTACGGATTGTTCGCGATGGGAGGATTGAGTGGCAGCCGTGAGCCACGAGCGGTATGGCATGTTAAACGTTCCGATAACAAGTCAGATCCTAATATTGCCAGATCGTCTTTCGAGCCGCATTTTGAGGCGATTTTTGGTCTCCGTCACGGTGTGATGCCGAAAAGATATTCATCGATTTCGGTTATGCTGGATGTATCATTTCTTCAACATGTTGATCGTACCCCTATAGAAGATAAAATAAAGTCACTTCCTTTTGGTGGATTTTTCTATTTTCTTGAGCAATCATCGATAGAAAATGTCATACTTACGCATGTTGAAAAAGCTGTTATTCCTCCTCCAAAATTTACCAGACACTCTTTTATGATGACGTTTATAGTTGACTGGAAGCTTGGCACAGTCAGCGCGTGCGTACCCGATAGCCATATAGAAATCCTCAACCGTGGGATTACACCATTATGTAAGATTATCAATGTTGATGATCCGGATCGAAATAATAGTAACTGGTTTTTATCTTCGGATGAGGCCCAGGAATTACTGGCTCCTGCTATACAACCTGAAAGCGCTTTTACCGATCTCAGGCTGGAGTTTACTGAGGGCTCCGCAATTGGTGTTGCAAACCCTAGTAATCCATTTTACAGGAAAATGAATGAGCAGGAAAATTATGACATCCTGTTCCCAATTAGAGTATTGGCTGGGTATTCGGAAACGTTCTCTGTTTATCAGGGGTATCCAATTGCAAAAATCATAGAAGATGTGCAGTGGTTTCCGTTTAAACGTGCTGCCAGAATTAGTGTTATGGAAAGCACACAATCTGATGGCCATGGCTTAATTTGGTCAGCGCCGCACGGTTATAACAGGGACAGTGTCTGGATAAAAGGGGATGTATCCACAGGTGATAAACCGTTCCCGCATATACAACCTTACCATTATAGCTCTCAGGATCAAATTGGGCTTCCCGAGGTGCCGGACAGCTATTATCGATATAAGACTAATGAGAATGGTGTCCGTGAATGTATCTCTTTTAGAGATCGTATCTATCTTATTGACAATTCTGGTATTACAGAGTTTAACTCTTGCTTTAGCTTCCTCACAAGCGCGGTTTTCACTAAGGAACTCTCTTTGGGTATCTCTAAGGGGTGTTTTGTTATGTCAGCTGATAGCTTCAGAACGTCGCTCACAGAGAAGGATCTGAAAAATTACAAAACGAACGATGACCATAGCCTGGTCAGAGAAATAAACGATTTTATCTATGGCTGTTCGAGTACATGGATGCTGAGAATACATGATGCCATTTTAATATTTGCCGACGACATGGTCGCAAGAATATCTATTCCTGTTAAAAATAAAAAGCAGGATATTGATTATATGTCGTGGCAGGAGCTGATCGGTTTATTTATTGATGAAAATAGTAATCTTAAAAGTTCTCCTGTTATTATATCCAGTTTCAATATGCTCGCCAAAGTCCTGTCCCGGACTGGGGTGATAAAGCCAATAGCAGGATGGGTGGAGCCTGGTCTTCAAGGTTACTGGATAAAGGACACCAGAGAGATGTTATTGCAGAGAGAATTTTGATTAACCGTTAATCGACGAGTTTGCTTATTGGATGAGCAACCGAGAGCATAAAAAAGTGTGGGGCATTTATGTGGCAAAGCAGCTAAAGAAGCCACTTTAACGTATAAGTATTCATGGGCCGATAATGGGTAATAGCCCGGTTGAGTTGCCCATTTTACCGCTAAATAATTCAAGTGCCCCACAGATTTTTATGCTCTATATGAACGCATCCCGTTTGCAAGACAAAAATTACTCTGACATCGACGGTAGGTTGCAGCTCTATATCCGGCCTTATTACAGCCAGAGCTGCGGGCCTCGATGTAATCCGCTGACTGGCTCCTCACTCTCCTAACGAGCTTTACGCTCAGAGCATAAATCAGGTTTAGCAAGTCACGGTCTTACCTGTCTTTGTCATCATTATCATTGCCTTAGCAATCTTTCTACATTCATCCTTGTAGTTAAAAGTGAAAGTTGATCAGTGAAACACCTCAGTAAGGTCTGACACTGACGTAATCTTTTTGATATTCCTGCTGATGGGCGACCCATGCCCAAACGGTACGAGCCAGCTTATTGGCCATCCCCACTATCACTACACAGACCGGACGGCGTTTTTTCAGCTCCGTCACCCACGGCAGCGGTGTTTTTGTCAGTAAGGTGGCCACTCTTGCACCGTGAATAAACAGGGTTCTCAGATAGGTATCTCCCCGTTTACTGATGCCCAGTAATTTGACCCGGCCTCCCGTTCCCGTTTGTTTCGGCACCAGGCCCAAATAGGCCGAAAATTCCCTGCCCGACCGAAACGCTCTGGGATCGCCCATCGTTGCGATGGCGGCTGTCGCAATTAAGACACCGACGCCGGGAATTTTCATAATTCGCTGACAATCAGCATTCTGCTTTGCCCACGTCGTCAGTTGTTTTTCCACCTGTTCAATTTGTTCATCGATTTCGTTCAAACGGTGGTATTGCTTTTCAAGCAGATTGAGTAGGAATGGTGCCAGTTTTTCCTTTAGTCGCTCAAGGACTTCAGGCATGGCTTTATCCAGCGAGGTTCTGCCCTTATGGGGTCGTTTGGCGAAAGGGAAATTAAAGTACGCTAAGCAAAAAGTGTCAGGTTAAACTATACCCTATCCTGATGTCAGGTGCCTTATGGAAAGCGTGTCAGAATAGAATCTATTTTTGAATTTATTGACACTAATCATTAAAGGTCATAAAGTCTTTCCTGACATTACACAGGGGATTTTATGACCGGACAACGTATTGGATACATTCGCGTCAGCACTTTCGAGCAGAATCCGGAACGGCAACTGGATGGCGTCAAATTTGATCGAATTTTCACCGACAACGCTTCAGGCAAAGATATCAAACGTCCGCAACTGGAAGCGCTGATGAATTTTGCCCGCAGTGGCGATGCAGTGGTAGTACATAGCATGGATCGTCTGGCGCGAAACCTCGACGATTTGCGCCGTATAGGGGTTCCGTGGTCATTTCTGCAATAACACCCGCTAAGCGATTTTCACCCTGACGGAAATCACCTGTTTTTCGTTCAGGGACTAACGAGATGAATATTTTCGTCCAAATCCGGCGTTTTTGTATGCAACAAACACCGTCGGATAGTCGAATGGTACGACAAGCTGACTTCTGACGTTTTCCGTACATTTCAGATTCAGTATAACCTCGAATGTTTGGGAACGGTTGGGCTAACTCCTTGAATTTCTGCGAGCCAGCTTTTGTTACCGTGTATTGTTGTAGAAATTCCCACGGTGCCCCTACAGGCCCGTGGCGTGAAGCTGGCTCTCGGTGCCAGCCTCTATGATCCGGCTGACCCGATGGGCAAAATGTTCTTCAATGTGCTGGCGACCTTCGCAGAGTTTGAGGGGGATCTAATTCGTATGCGCACCCGCGAGGGAATGGCGATTGCGCGGGCGAAAGGAAAACTGCGGGGGAAGCAGCCAAAACTGTCTGATAAACAACAAAAAGAGCTGTGCCGGATGCATGAAACCGGTCAGTACTCAATCAGTGATCTCGCTGAGTTATTTTCAGTATCACGGCCAACAGTTTATCGGACTCTTTCCCGAGTAAAAAAGATTATTCAGCTTACAACCCTTGTGTAGAAAAAAATTAAAAGGCGGTTTACTTCATGAGTGTGACTATATTTAGAAAAATGAGAGGTCGAACTGTTCCTATTACTATTGATGAAGAGTATGCTTCTGAATATTTGGCAAAAGAATATAAAAAAACACCGAGACATCAGGTCAGCAGGAGTAAATTCGATACAACTATTTCTTTTACTGTACCTAATGCAATTTGCCAGAGTTGTGGCAAGAATGTTTTTTATTATGAAAATTCATATGGCTCACGCGTTCTATTTGACTCTCTGGGGCCTCCCTGGCCTATTCACCCGTGTTATAGCATGGAGACAATAACAAAAAATAAAGACAGTCATACTATTCCCTCAGATTGGGAACCTGTTTTTGTTGATAGGGGGGTTATCACATCTAATGGAGGGCTACGTGTTCAGGGGGAATTAGGTGGTGAAAATATAAGATTTTTATTTGAATCATTTGTTTTTTCAAAAATGAAAATCAATGTTAGTGATGTTTCCGGCCTGATTGTATTTGCTTCAAGAGCTAAAAGGAAAGTGCAAACACATAACGGGAAGAAAATTTTCATGAGTCGCTATGAAGTAGTCCCTGACACTGGAGTTAATGAAACTAAGGTACCAGAAAATAAAAATAGTTATGCAATAATTCAAGAAGCAAAGGGGGATGATTTCTCTATTCAGGTGGTTGAAAATGGAATTCCCGTTGTTAAATATGTTTTACCTCATGAGTCATATGAAAAATACTTCATAAAGAACAGTAAGTTAATCGTAAAAACCATCTTCGATAAAGAAATTAGAATCGATAAGGTTCGTTCTGATTCACACGGGATGTTTATTACACTGAATGAAATATCAAAGGATATACAATTTGCAAATAGTGAAAATAATAGTCAATGTAAAATTAACGAAAAGTCGTCTCATTTAGTAGGTATTTTGATAATAAAAAGCATTGAGATTGTTGTTGGTGATAATGAAAGAATGACTGCCATTGTTAATGGCAGTTTAAACAAAAAATTTAGAGTTACATACATTTTATCTGATGATTCCCAGGTTAATGAGATTTTTGAAGTATTTAGTGAAAGTTCATTTCCTGGCTTGATAAAAAAATGTTTCGTAAGAGACACTGAAGATAATATAACCTTAGAGGTGCCTGTTAGTGATGATAACAAATCACTTGCAGTATTTAATGTGCGGTATGTAAAAAAAAGTGTTGTTGATAAAATGATCCGATTAAAGTCAGAGGTTGATTTTTCAGAAAGAAATAAAACACTTGTCATCCATAGAAAGAAGAGAGAGGTCTCTCTAGAGGAACATATTGATAAGCTGGTAAAAACGATAAATTCATCTATGGCGGATGCTTTCTTTAATGCTAAGAAAAAATAGTATAACTGTACCCCCTGAAATTAAATATTATATTTGTATTTTCATGATTTATATTCTCGATTTGGATTTTTGATATTTTCATGTATTTTTAACACCTCAGCCCTTCAAATCCCTAAGTCAATTTAAGTTTTAGTCTGATTCAACGCCAAAATTTTGGCGGCTTCCCGCTTACAACCCCGATAGGTGACGGTTTTTGGCGTGTCGTGGCGCTGATCGGTAAACGTCTGGTCATAGTCAAACCCCGTCAGTTCCGCGGCGCTCAGCCAGGAATACCGGGGTTTGGGGAGCAACGGAACAGTAAACGCTGTTAAGCGGTCATTTTAAATAACCAAAAATAAACCAGCCAATTTACATCGCCGATTGCCATTTTTAGCTACCTCCTTTACGATAGCCAAATTAACTATACTCATCTTGGACGTATATTCATAATAGGTAATGTAAAACTCATAATTATTTGATTTTATGAATATTAGCCATTCTATTTAACCACTTATCAGTACTTATGGTTCCGTTGCTCCTCAAACCCCTTGAACCGCTGTGCGTTGGTCTTTATCATCAAGCGCGGCAGCGGATGGGAAAAGTACTGTGGCTGCTACGCAGCCACGCTCACGCCGTAGGCGTGCTACTGTTTTCGGAATTTATCAAAGTATCTCATACTCACATCTGTCAAGGTGGTTTTTAGATCCTCATTTAAGGGGTCCGCTTGGAAAACGGAAAATATCCCACGCTAAGACTGTTTTTTATACAAATCGATATCAACAGGGCGTAATGGCCGGTATTTTCCTACCCCCAGTTTGACATTATTACGCCAGACATAATCTCCACTCAGATTGATATGCTCCCATCCTAGAGGCGAAAGATGTGATACCAGGTGCTCATTAATCGAAATTCCTTTTCGCTTCAGAGAATCAATCGCTCTTTCTATATATACCGTATTCCACAGTGCGATCGCTGATGTCAGTAACGTCAGCCCGCTGGCGCGATAACTTTGATTCTCCAGCCCACGATCCCTGATTTCACCTAGTCTGTGCATAAAAACGGCACGGGAAAGCGCATTACGGGCTTCGCCTTTATTCAAACCCGCCTGTACGCGTCGGCGCAGACTGGGGTCGCGAAACCAATCCAGCATAAACAATGTTCGCTCAATGCGACCAATCTCTCTCAGCGCTTTGGCCAGTCCGTTTTGCTTCGGATAGCTGGCTAACTTTTTCATCATCAGGGATGCTGTGACTGTCCCCTGTTTAATCGAGCTTGCCAGACGCAAGACTTCATTCCAGTGTGATTCTATATCTTTGATGTTCAGTCTGGTTGTGGATATCAGTGACTGAAGCCCTGGATATTGTTCTGTTTTTCCGGGAATAAACAGCCTCTTGTCATGGAGATCTCGGATCCTTGGTGCAAAAGCAAATCCCAGCAAATGCATCAGCGCAAAAACATGTTCAGTGAAACCTGCCGTGTCAGTGTAATGTTCTCTAATTTCCAGGTCGCTTTCGTGATACAGCAGGCCATCAAGCACGTGAGTTGAGTCTCGTACTCGGCTGATTACTTTGGTGTAGAACGGACTGTATTGGTCTGATATATGGGTATAAATTTGCACTCCCGGCTCCTGACCATATTTAAGATTGACCTGCCCCGCATAACGTCCATGGCTGCCGACCCGAAAGTTCTGCCCGTCTGACGACGATGTTGTCCCATCGCCCCAGAAAGCGGCCAGAGGTCGCGTTTTCTGAATATTGACCAGCTCGGCCAGTGCAGATGAATAAGTTTCATCCCTGATGTACCATGCCTGGATACCTTCGAGTGATGATTTTGTTGCTCCAGGGCAGGACTCGGCCATTTTTGTCAGCCCCAGATTGATCCCATCAGCCAGAATGGTGGTCAGCAATAGCTTTTTATCTTTTGGTCTGACGTTATTATTTTTGAGATGCGTAAAGTGATGAGTAAAACCGGCCCAACTGTCTACTTCTTCCAGTATCTCTGTAATTTTCGGATGAGGAAGCATCCCGTAAACTAGATCGGCAAAAGGTGAGGCCTCGGAAGGAACACTGTTCTCTAATGGCGTGATTTTCACACCTTTATCGGATATTTCAACATCGGGCAACTCACCGGACAGTGCCATTGCATTCACTTCCTCTAAACGCGATGCCAGAAGAGTGAGCCGAGCCTGAAGGTATGATTGGCAGTCGGTCTGAACGGCCAATTGTAACTGATTATCGTGTCGGAATTTTTCAAACTCAGTTGCCGGAATGAGATAATCATCAAAATTTCTGTAGCGGCGAGATCCCTTTACCCAGATATCACCGGACCGCAATGCGCCTTTGAGCTCATTAAGGACGCAAAACTCATAGTATTTTCGGTCAATGCCCGATGGCGTCAGTACCAGTTTACGCCAGCTTTCAGGAATAAATCCAGTTGGTGCTGCTGCCGGAACTTTGCGAAGCTGTTTACGGTACATTTCCCTTATGGTATCCAAGGCATCACTGAGAGCCTGTGCAGCAGGCGCCGCTATGAACTGTAATGCCGACAGCATACGCGGTGCATATTTTCGCAGCGTACTGTATTTTTCAGTGATCAGGTGAAGCGGGTCGAAATTATCCTTACGGGACAGAAACCGCGTTTCTTCCAGGCTATTAATGAATTCCTGCCAGGGAAGGACATCTTCTATCGCCGCCCAGGGGTCTTCACCGGACTCTCTGGCCTGAAGCAGTGCCTGACCGACAGTAACATATTGCTTCAGCTTGTTTTGAATGAGTTTTCCAGTCAGCTGAAGCTTTTCGGCCTGAGTGCGTTTTGCCCGGCTGAACAGACTGCCAATAATGCGTTCGTGCAGCTCAATAATCTCGTCAGTCAATGTAGCCCGAGCTTCCTGAATAACACAAACCAGCGTGGCGTAACGTCTAGTATCGGCAAATTTTGTCAGGTCTCTGCTGCTCATTTTCCGGCCCTCACGTGCCAGTTTAAGCAGCCGGTTTTGGTGAACGGAAAGTGTAATACCTTCAGGTAATCCCAGCGCTGAGATAGCATTAAGCCGGTCTATATGTTGCAGGACGTTTTTACCGTTGATTTTACCCGGCGGCTGAAGCAGCCAGGCCAGACGGGAAGGTTGTTCCCCCTCAGATATAAGCAGGCTGTCCAATGCTAATTTATGTTTTTCTTCAAGCGATGCAGTGAGTGTGGAAAATACAGATCTGTCAGCGAGTGTGACAACTTCAGCAAGCGTTCGTTCTATCACCTCAACAGAGGGAAAAATAACATTATTGCTATGCAACCAGCTGAGCATTTCTTCGGCAAGCATAAATCCTTTATCTGTACGCATGGCATAGGAATGCAGATGTCGGATGCAATCTTTTTGTCGTGTTTGATTGAACGGAGATAATTTTAGGTAGCGATAAAGCTCGGTTAAGTGTTCCCAGCGGGTTTGTTCTCTCGATGCATATTCATGCCATAAATCAGACGAAACTTTAAGTTGGGAAGCTATTCTGGATACAACACCATTGTGAGGAGCATTGTTTTTGTCCGGCAGAAACCCGGGGCCACGTAGATAACAAAGTAATACAGCAAAGCCCAGGCGGTTTGCTGGCCGGCGGTGTTTATTAATGAGTGCAATATCATTTGCATTCAAAAAACACATTCTGGTCAGAATAATCTCATCATCCGGAATAACCAGTAAGCGATCCTGTTCTTCATTACTCAGTATCTGTCTCCGTGGCATAATGTTTAGCTCCCATATAGTTCCATGCGTTGTAGATTTACAGTGACCAAAATCGACCGGTTTCGTACACTGTCTAACAAACATGTACGAAAGTGAGTAAAATTAATTTCGGACATGCATTATAATGTGTACACTTATTTCGTACAGAAAATTTCATTATGTCACGAATTTTTGCCTATTGTCGGGTCTCTACTCTGGAGCAGACCACCGAAAATCAACGTCGGGAAATCGAAACCGCGGGTTTTAGCGTCAGATTCCAGCGAATAATCGAAGAACAAATCAGTGGCTCGGTAGCGGCCTGTGAACGTCTAGGTTTTAACCGGTTGCTTGACCGTCTGGAAAATGGTGATGTATTGATTGTCACAAAATTGGATCGTCTCGGTCGTAATGCGATGGATATCAGGAAAACAGTGGAGCAACTGGCCGAATTAGGCATTCGGGTGCATTGTTTGGCATTGGGTGGCGTTGATTTGACCAGTCCAGCAGGAAAAATGACGATGCAGGTGATTTCAGCGGTCGCTGAATTTGAACGTGATCTTTTACTCGAGCGCACTTATTCGGGGATAGCGAGAGCGAAGGATGCAGGAAAACGCTTTGGACGCCCACCGGTATTAAATGAAGAACAAAAACAGAGGGTACTCGAACGAATTCAGTCTGGTGTAAGCATAAGTGCAATTGCCAGGGAATTCAGAACCACACGGCAAACAATTCTGAGAGTTAAAGCAAAACAGCAAATACCTACTGTTTAAAAAATGGTCTTAACGTGGGATATTTTCCGTTTTCCAAGCGGACCCCTATTAGAGCCACAAATACACCTCTTAAGTTTAAATTTTATAGTTAAGAGACTTTATTATACCTCTTATTTTACTAAAATCTGATAAATCCACCGCTGATGATTCACGATATTTAAGGAAAAACAGAGACTGAGGGACGAGAATGATGTGGTTTTATCGGGATTTGACCACCCGGGACATCTCAATATGTTTCAAACAGTTCATGAATCTGGTTTATTCGTGTTGACCTCCTTAAGGATTTACTATCATACTTACCTATACATCAAATTTTAAAATGTGAGGTAATATGGCAAAACATCCTGTAGAACAATCACCTAAACTTAATTTTTCAAATTTAGATTTTGTTAAATTCGGGGAATACCTCAGTGAATATAGTATTGTTGATAAACAAGGAAGATACCTTCATTGGAGTCAGCTTAAGTGGCGAGTTCCTAGTAAAGAAGCTGAACACATCTGGTATGCGGTAAAGTTCTGTAGAGATCAGGTAAAAAAAAGTACGGGCTTATTTGATAAAAGCGGGAATGAGTTTAGTTTTTGTATACATGATGCACTAGAACCAAAGTTGCACAAAATTGTACAACTTGGTGCCGGTAAAGTAGCTGCAATTGCAGGATCTCAAGCATCAGGTAATATTCAACAGAATTACTTAGTATCATCTTTACTGATGGAAGAAGCCATCACCAGCGCTCAATTGGAAGGTGCAGCAACTACCCGAGCTGACGCAAAAAAAATGCTAGAGGAAGAATTAGCGCCCAGCACTCCTGATGAGAGAATGATTCTGAATAATTATATGTTATTAAAGCTAGCGGATAAAAGAAAACAAGAACTCCTTACAAGGGATCTGATGCTTGAATTTCACAGAATAGCGACTAATGGCGTATCTGAAAACGAAAATATACCGGGGGAATTTAGATGCAGTAATGATATCTACATTGGAAATGATGACAATCCATTATTTTACCCGCCAAACTATAAGGAGTTAGAAAATAGGTTAGAAGAATTATGTGCTTTTGCTAACGAAAATCATAATGGAGAGGATGGCAGGAAATTTATACCACCAGTAATAAAAGCGATTATTCTTCATTTTATGATGGGGTATGAACACGCATTTAGAGATGGGAATGGCAGAACTGCAAGGGCAATATTTTATTGGTATATGCTAAAGAATGGATATGATATTTTTGAATATATTTCAATAAGCAAGGTTATCAAGGAGCACGCTAAGGACTATGGTATGTCATATCTTTATGTTCAAAAGGATTATGGGGATTTAACTTATTTTATCGATTTTAATGTTAATGTTATTCTAAACGCATTTGATGAATTACAAGAGTATTTAAAAGTAAAAACAAAAGAATTTTATGAAATTGTCGATGTATTGGAAAATTCAAAGTATAAAAGTAAGCTAACCTTCATTCAAAAAGATTTAATTAAAAAAGGTGTAAAAGAACCCGGAAGATTGTTTAAAGTGAAATCGGTTCAAAATGTATATGATGTTAGTGAAAATACAGCCAGAAAATTACTTAGAGAGCTTGAGGCAATGAATATATTTCTTCCTATAAAAATAAGACGGACAACTTATTATATTGCCCCCGCAGATCTACGTAGTAGGCTAAATAAGATATCAAAATCGTAGGATGTTTTTTCTTACTCCTCACGGCGCGAGGAGTAAGGCTGGATTCCCATATAATGATAGCTTGATCGAGCAACGTTTCTTCGGATGCTAATTGCGCTGTTTCCAGTATAGATTCTGTATTATTCTTAGAGTTATGTTTGTACGGTATTTTCTGACAGAAGTGTTCGTTCTCGTAATAATTCCTAGCGCAGAATTAACACAGTTTAAAATAAATAAGGCGAGAAAACATTTCTCGCCTTAATTTAGTGTTTCAAGTAATACAAAAACCTTTTAATTATCTATCAATAAGAAAGGTGCTATGCCGATAATTTTTTCTGTTATGAGATTATGATGTAGATTTACTGCAATAATAGAATAAATAATTGCTCCATCCGGCGTGAGAGTCGCCGATCGTTTAGAGCGTGAAAGAATCACCGTTGCTTGTAGTTTGGGTTCATAACCACCGCCAAGACCGGTATCATGTACTGATTTCATATTTATTCTGTTTAATTCTTCACGACAGGCAACAAAGGTTATTTCATCATATTTTGCCATCCTTTCATCGGTTTTCAGCAGCGTAAAAATATCGGACAATTTTTTACGATTCCCCGCTTCCGGGCTGACTAATAGTGCGTCATATTTATTGATATTCGTACTGTCTGTTCTATTTTTCCATACTGCCGCCTTCACTTCCTCATCAGGCATTTTCTCATAATATTTGATACCGTAATTTCTTACCCTGCTATGATTAACTGTATTGGCTTCTACTCCAGTGGCTAGCCGATAATTTTCAATATCATTAGTAGCCATATTCTGAATATCGTTCATGGTAAACGTTTTATCACCTATTCTTACATTAGCCAGACTTGCTGTGTTGCCTGCTTTAATTGTTGCATAAGGTTGTACAGTTAAGCCGCTATTACCTAATGTAACATCAAAGGGAGAATTCAATAGATTTTCCGGTGATTCCAATAATGTCTGACCGTGAGGACCAAGAAATTGAATCGTTTTTCCCGCGGGGACTTGCGTCGTTGCACTATCAGAGAAAAAATATCCATGTGAACTCAGCATTAATCTATTCGCCGGTTCATTAGGTACTGTCCATAATTCGAATGCACCGCCAAGCTCAATTTTTTGTGGTTCAAGTTGAGGATATTCTTTTTGTAAAAGTCCAATTCTGAATTGTGCTTTTCTTTTTCTAATATCAGCTGATCCAATATCTATATCCATCCCTGGTTTTTTATTCTCTTTTCGCCATTCCTTCACTCTATTACGGTAATCAGTAGCTGATTCACCGGGCATTTTTTCAGGTTTTCCACTACCCACACCCATGACATTGCGATGTGATTCATTTATGTTTATTTCGATGTCTGTCAATGGAATTTGACTATCGCCTTTACCATAATAAGGTTGAATAACATACTCGCTTTCACCTTTGAATATGGCATATTCTGTTCTGAATCTATTTTCAGTCAATAAGGCTGAATTGTTTTCTAATAAATAGTCGGAATTACTGAAATCAAATAACGTATTTTTATCATTGGAGTAATATTTTGTTCCCACAATGCGTGATTCTTCCAGTAAAGAAAAACCGCCACTGACTTTTTGATCAATTATTTTATTATCGATAGAGGTAAACCATGTTGGGTAACGATTATAATAGATATGTAGCATCTCATGATATAAAGCGATAGCAGGTTCACGGGAACGCCAGGGCTCCTCGACAAGTTTTTCTTCTGTGCCAATCAGGTGATTCTCTGGATCAAAGGCAATACTGCTACCGGCACTATTACGGGCATAAAATTGACCATCTTTTTCGCGTACAATGGCACTCATCATTGGAGGTTGTATATTTATACCCTGTTTTTCCAATTCCTGAATAACGATATTTCCGGAAGGGATTTCACTTATTTCATCTAGTACGTGAGTGACTTGATTAATAAATAGATCATTACCTGTTATTGTGATCCCGACAGGAGGAATATCTACACGGTTACTCTCTATGGATGTGTATTGTATAGTTTTTGGGATATTACCCGAAGAGTATTTTGGCATCGGTGTGCTAGGTATTTCTTCAATAGCTAGGGCAATTTTATTGATTGCTGATGCATTAGGTAATTGATTTCCAACAGGATAGATTTCTCTCAATAGATAAGGCAGTTCGGTTTTGATGGCATTAATTTTTTCAGCCGAAATACTGAGGTTTTTTGGTAATGGATTGTTTTGTAATGGTAAGGTGACTTCACGTATCCAGGCTTGTTGGATATTCACTATCTCTGTGTTGAGTAGGGCTTGTTTATTTCCAAGTTTTAGGGATTTCTCCAAGAAATGGGTTAATGTGTCAGTAATATCTGATAGTTTATCGATATCATACTTTTCATGATCTTTGAATGCGGTATTGATATGAATAAATGCATCCAATATTTTATCATTATTAATATTACTGCGTGCTGCTTCAAGTTCCTGATCTATTTTTTTACTCTGCTCCAGGATAAGAAATTTATTAAATACATCGGTATGAGTAATCCAATGGCCATTTTTATCTAATTTCACCGCAGGCCAGTAACTAAATTGTTCTGGATAAGCCGGGTTGGCTACTCGCCAGGTGTGGTTTGCTTCATCCCATTTGACTTGATAATTAGCACCAGATTCCTTTATATAGTAGTTCTGTTTAATTGCTGTTTCCACATTAGCAGGGTGTATTGAATAGACCCCTTTATATATTCCCTCATTTGCATGAGGGACCATTTCGTCGAGTGAAATATTGCTGACTTTCCATTCATTTTTAAGTTTACCAATCCCTCTGGTACTTTTGCTAAAAATATCGGCGAAACTTTTCTCAAGTTTAATGCTATTTTTTATCACACCTACTGCGCTTACAACTCCTCGGTAAGTTAAGGTCAGTGTTGATCTAATCGGTAAAGGCTCGATTAAATCAATTAATCCGCCGAGCAGAATGCGAGAAGATTGACGCAAAGTGATTACGCCATGCTCTGGTAATGTTCTGATAACCGCTGTAATTAAAGCTCTTCCGGTTAGACCGGCTTGTCTGAGGCGCAATGTGGTCTGTGTGACTTTTGCGGCCATTGATTCAGTCAATGACATACCTAGGGTAGCAACAACTAACAGCACATTTGCTGTATCAAAGACAATGGAGCCAATATCCTCTCCAGTTAATTTATATTCACTATCGGTTGTTGCTTTATAGATAACATTATAGAAAGGAATAAGAATGGTTGCCGCGATATGCCAACCAGAGGTAATATCCAGCGCCTGTTTACTTTTTATTGCAATATCGTTTAAGCCTTGCTGTATTATTGTTGTGGTAACAGAAAGTAAGTTCTCTTCTTTATGAAAATTAAATTTAGGTGAACCTGTGAAGCTAATTCCGACATTCATTCCTGAAGTTATACCGTAATAATCATTCCAAAATGCGTCGTAAGAATATTTATATCTGTTTGTTTCTGAGAAACCACTCAAGGTTTTGGCCCGTACATAGCCAATCGGGAAAAGTCTTTTTCCTGTACGAACCATTCTATTTGCCATTAATATCCCCATACCTATCTCTATTTTTTGCTCAATTAAAAATAGTGCATTGGGTCTAGACATAGCACGTAAGGTGGGTTGGCTATCAACTTGTTGTTGGGAATATTTTTTTGCTTTCACTCCTCCTTGTATTGTTGAGACAACCAACCAATTACCCTGATACATTTTTATCATGGCGACATTTCCCATGCCGTGTTCGACTGAATAGAGAAAGGCTTCTTCTGGTGGATTAACAATTTCTTCGGCAGTTAATTGCGCAGCCGGAGATGAAAGTATTAACTTACTGAGTGAAATGGATTCATAATGACTGTATTTGTTTTTATAAACATTAAATTGCTCATTAAAATTATATTGTGAATCAAATTTATCTCTCTTTTTGAAATCAATAAAAGAAAAATATCCTGCTGGCTTTACGTTGCTTTTATTGAAAGGATTAAGTTTTTGCTTGTCATTTTCAAATAATTTTATTGTTTCTAATGTAGAATACTTAAATGCTTGTTCCTCATTGGAATTCTCTTTTCTCATTCGATAAATGATTGCGGCTGTTAAAATAATACAGCCTTCCATTTCAATATGTTTTGATTCTTGAGAAAGAACATGATCAGTATCATAGTGAATATTATGTTTTTTAAATAATAATTCAGCCTGATCTTGGGCAAAAATGATATCGCGATAATCACCATGACCTTGAGTCATTTTTCCGATTTTAGGGGCAATCTGATATAATAGGGCACCTAATGAAGATAAGACTAATAAATGATACTTAGCAGCTTGTAGAGTTTGCAGTTCAAAAATATCTTTCTGACTATACTCGGTACGATGTTGTTTTTTTAATGCTACCTCTTCTTTGGCTAGTAGAGCTAATAGTATGTCATCTCCAATGCTGATACTTTGGTTTGTTTCTGGATGAGTAATCGGAATGCCTGGATTAATATTATTAGCAGAAATTAAACTATTCACCTTTTCAATGCCTTTTTTATAGGATTTGAAAAGATCTTCTTTATCTTTGATTCGTTGGTTATAATCTGATTTTTCTTTATCACTTAACGTTACATTGCCATCTGACATAAAAGTTAGCAATACATCTGAATAGACCTCATCATCGATTTCTCCGGTAGAGAATGCCTGACGATATATTTTTAGTAAAGGTTCTTCCGCATTGATACCCAGTTCCTGCCATATATCGGCTTTAGTTTGATCTGAATTGACTTTATTTTTATTTATGCTTGCTAATTTTTCATGAATTTCTATTTTTGATATTAAAATATTGATTGCTGTATCGATATCAGAACTATCATAATTTTTTATGAAAAAAAGGTTGAATATATTGTTAATGTTATGCAGTAACTCAGAGTATTTTATTTCGGAATATTCATTGAAAACGGCGTTCACAGCTTGTTTTAAAGTTTGTTGTAATTTAGTTGAGTATTTATTATAAGAAAATAAATTTTCTATGATATATAGACTCACTTTTTTAATATCAGAGGTTATCCAAGTTGGATAGTCTTGATTGCCTTTTAATAGGTAAGTAAAAATATTGTCACTATTTTTATAATTTTTCGTATTATATTTAAAATACTCTCCATTGACCACGGTATATTCATTTTCTTTTGATTGATAGGCATCGTTTTTATTTTCTACATCATATTCAAAATGTGACATATAACCCTCCAAGTTGATTAAATTTATTTAGCTATATAGCTACCGTATCCATCTGATTTATAGAAATGATTGCTCATATAAAAATATTATTTTTTGATTTTAAAGTCACAATCGTAAGGCAGGGTAATTATAGTTAATATCAGTTAATATCAAATACCAATTAATAACATTGTAAAATTATTAATTAGTATAACTATATATAAATATTTATTTATAGTTTTTTATAATATGGTTAAATATAAGACAATGTATCCGTTGAGGAGTGGGCTGATAAGGTCTCTGTGGTTAATACGGGGTATTTATTAAAAACACTCTATAGCGAGTAGTAAACAGTAGAAATAGTAAATATTTGTAAAGAAGTGGAAAGGGAAATGTTATCACTGTGAGGGGATAATGATAATGGTTCAATATAGTGACACCTCGTATCGAACAGAACGAGATGTAAGGTTAGAACAAACTACAGCGATTAAACTGTAGTTTGACTCAGAAAGGGTTCAATTAAGGGAAATCAGGCCGTAGGGCGGGCGACAATATTACGCGTTTCCATTCTGACTTCATCAATACGAACATCAAGAATATCGTTCAATTGGTAAGCGACTTCACCTTTGATAATCACTGTACCGGTCTCTTGGCTACATTGCAGCTCATCACGCACGGCATGTAGGAATGGTGCCGGTATAAAGGCCACTGCACCGTTATCGACCAGTCGGACACGTAAACCACCACGGGTGATATCAATGACTTCTGCGGTAAATCGTTGTTCTGTTCCTGCGTGTGGTTGCAGGAAGCGGGCATACAGCCAATCCCCTACATCTCGTTCAGCCATACGATTCAGTCTGCGACGTTCAGCCAGTTGTAAACAGGTTTCTTCTGAGGGTTGTTTCACATCCGTTTTTTGAATAATCGCTTTCAGTAAACGGTGGTTAATCATGTCGCTGTATTTACGGATCGGTGACGTCCAGGTGGCGTAAGCATCAAAACCGAGACCAAAATGAGGGCCGGGTTCAGGTCTAATTTCTGCGAAAGTCTGGAAACGACGAATGCGACTATCAAGGAATTGTGTTGGCTGTTTATCCAATTCACGGCGTAATTTGCAGAAGCCGTTTAAGGTTAACAATTCTTCTGTGTTAGCATCGACACCATTTTCTTTCAGTAATTCAACCACTTGTTCAATTTGCAGTGGCTCAAAACCCATATGGACATTGTAAATACCAAAACCTAACTTATCGCGTAGTATTTTTGCGGCGCACAGGTTAGAAGTGATCATGGCTTCTTCAACAATACGGTTAGCTGTGCGGCGTTGTTCTACTACGATATCCAGTACGTAACCATTATCATCGAGGATGAAGCGATAATCAGGACGATCTTTGAAAATAAGCGCATTTTGGTGGCGCCATTGGTTACGGCGATCACTCATTTCCTTCAGGAGCGTGATTTGAGCCTTAATCGCTTCGGAAGCAGGTTCCCAAGTCCCGGTTTCTTCCAGCCAGTCAGAAACTTCGTCGTAAACTAATTTAGCTTTTGATTCAACCCAGGTAGAGAAAAACGCAATATCATCACTCAGTTGACCATCTTCCAGAATAGAAACTTGACAAACCAATGCCGGACGACGAGCGTTAGGGCGCAGAGAGCATAAATTCTCTGACAGGTCGCGTGGCAACATGGGGATATTAAAACCCGGCAGGTAGTTAGTGAAAGCACGTTGATGGGCGATTTGATCCAGTTCGCTGTCAGCCGCAATATAAGCTGTTGGATCAGCAATGGCGATGCTGAGTTTCAGGCTACCGTCATCTTGCTTAGCAATATGCAAAGCATCGTCCATATCTTCCGTGGTTGCACTGTCAATAGTGACAAAATCCAGCGACGTTAAGTCAATGCGCTCAAGATCGCCATCGTTCATCTGGCAATCGGTAGCCATAGCGGGAGCATCACGTTCCAGGTTATGGCGAGTGAGTGTTACCCACCAAGGGGCGTAGTGATTGTCGCCTTCAGTGATATAGCCGGTAATTTCTGCATGAAAACCACGGCTGCCTTTCAATGGATGATGACGCATTTCAGCGACAGCCCAATCACCATGTTGAAATGGATGAGTGACCTGATTGGTCGGCCGGCAAGGGATAGCATCTTTTAGCAGTGGGTGATCAGGAATGATCCATAAACGGTTATCATTTTCTTTTTTCTGGACACGGCCAACGAAGCGACTTAGAAATGGTTCGACCAATGTTTCTGGCTCGGCGATCTCTCTTTCTTTATCAGTATGAATAGCGGCAGTCACTCGATCGCCATGCATAACTTTTTTCATGTGTGGGGGAGGAATAAAATAACTTTTTTGCCCATCGACTTCTAAGAATCCGAATCCTTTTTCGGTACCTTTGACCAAACCTTCTACTCGAAGTGTTTGGGAATGAAGTTGCTGTTTTAGCTGTGCAAGCAGCGGGTTGTTTTGAAACATAATATCCGCGGAGAAAGTTGAGGGTTATTATCAGATAGTTTTTTAGAATAACAGTTTTACGCGAATTGATGATGTCGAGCAAGCAACATCTGCAAAATAGCGTAAAACAGTATGGAAATTGCAATGAAAATTACAATAGTTACTCAGGGTAAATTTTTTCTTTAAATTCACATAGATCTTCAATAATACAGGAACCACAACGAGGTTTACGGGCTATGCAGGTATAACGACCGTGTAAAATAAGCCAATGATGACAATCAACTTTAAATTCAGCCGGGACAACTTGTAGTAATTTATTTTCGACTTCATTGACATTTTTACCGGGCGCGAATTGAGTACGATTACAAACGCGAAAAATATGGGTATCGACTGCAATAGTCGGCCAGCCGAAAGCGGTGTTTAATACCACATTGGCTGTTTTGCGGCCAACACCTGGCAATGCCTCCAATGCAGCACGATCTTCGGGAACCTCGCCAGCATGTTTTTCCAGTAATATCTGGCAGGTTTTAATTGTATTTTCCGCTTTGGTGTTATACAGACCGATAGTTTTTATATACTCTTTCAGCCCATCTACACCAAGGTCAAGTATTGCCTTGGGGGTATTAGCAACCGAATAGAGTTTCGCTGTGGCTTTATTAACGCTCACATCTGTTGCTTGCGCTGAAAGCAGTACTGAAATAAGTAACTCAAATGGTGTTGTGAAAACTAATTCAGTTGTTGGCTTTGGGTTGTTATCCCGTAAACGCGTTAAAATGTCGATACGTTTCTGCTTGTTCATATCAAATGGAACTGTCCTATTCTGGTAACATGGTTATTGCACGGCTTTTTTCTTTTATTGCCCTAGTTTTCATTTTTTCGTCAATAAGATATTTCGCTGCCAGCATTAATCCCAAACCGATAAAAGCGCCGGGTGGTAAGATCGCTAACAGGAAAGGGGAATCCATATGAACGATTTCTATTCGTAATACTTTAGCCCAATTACCCAGCAGTAAATCAGCGCCATCAAATAGGGTTCCATTGCCGAGAATTTCTCTAATAGCACCAAGAACAAACAGGGCAAAAGTGGCTCCTAATCCCATTGCTAAGCCATCAATCGCAGAGGGCATAATTGGATTTTTCGCTGCATAGGCTTCAGCACGGCCGATAACAATACAGTTAGTCACAATCAGTGGAATGAAAATCCCCAATGATTCATACAGACCAAAAGCGTAGGCGTTAATCAACATCTGGACAGCACTTACAACCGAGGCGATGATCATAACATAAATTGGAATACGGATCTCATTGGGTACCCAACGACGCAAGCTGGAAACCGCAATGTTGGTACAGACTAGAACCAGTGTCGTTGCCAGCCCTAAGCCGAGCGCATTGGTTGCAGTGGAAGATACGGCTAACAGTGGGCACAATCCTAGCAGTTGTACTAAAGCGGAATTGTTTTTCCATAGCCCTTGGATAAATAATTTTTTGGTTTCACTCATGATTTTTCTCCACAGGATTCTAGAGAAGAGAGATGTTTAGGTATAGTTTGTAAATAAAGTGTGGTTCGTTTGACTGAGTTTACCACGGCGCGTGGGGTAATAGTGGCGCCGGTAAATTGATCAAATTCACCGCCATCTTTTTTCACTGCCCAGTGCTGGTCATGATTTGATGTGATGGTTTTCCCTGAGAATACATTAATCCAGTTTGAAATCCGGGTTTCAATTTTATCCCCTAGTCCTGGGGTTTCATGATGTTCTGTAACCCGTACACCAAGTACTTTTCCCGAGAAATCTGCGCCAACCAGTAATTGAATAGCACCGGAATAACCATCCGGTGCAGTACTTTCTAACGCTGCCGCTACGGGTTGACTATTTTTACGGGCTAGATAGAGACGATGAGGCAAGTTATTGCCCAGAGCATCCGCATTGACTAGATAACACTCGTTTTGTATATCATTGTCGTATAGGGCAGGCGGAATAACCTGATCAAGCAGCGACTTGTGCTGTAGTGCGGCTTGTTCTGCGATAGTACTTTTGGTGAGTGAATTCACGACAGCCGTCAACCCGGTGGTAATTGCAGCAAAAATGGCTAGTGTGATGCCGTGACGTCGCATGGTTTCTAACATAACGGCTCCTTATTTATGCCCGTAAACGCGGGGTTGGGTGTAATGATCAATGAGTGGCACGGTGATATTCGCCAATAAGACCGCAAATGCTATGGCATCAGGATAACCACCATAAACACGGATAACCCAGACTAATAAGCCGATCATGGCACCAAAAACCAAACGACCTTTGGGTGTCGTGGAAGCACTGACGGGATCGGTTGCAATAAAGAATGCACCTAGCATGGTTGCACCGGAAAACAGTTGTAATAATGGTGGCGAATAATGAGATGGATCAATCAACCAGCTAATGAGTGCGCATAAGCCTAATACCAGGATAAATGCCACAGGAATTTGCCAGGTTATCACTTTTCTGTTCAGCAGAATCAACCCACCAACAAGATAAGCAATGTTGACCCATTGCCAGCCAATGCCAGCCAGAGATCCTTGCAATATAGGTTGGCGAAGAACGTCATCAATATTGTGAGTCAATAAACCGGTTTTGAAACTATCCAGCGGTGTAGCCTGGCTAATTCCATCGAAACCTTGTTGCAACTGCTGTAATGTTGTGCCATCGGGAGTATGACCGCTGAAGATCACCATCAGACTGTCTAGCGGTGTGATTTGTGTTGCCAGTAAATCCATAGGAGGCAACCAGCTGGTCATTTGCACTGGGAATGATATTAGCAGTACGACATAACCGACCATTGCCGGATTGAATGGGTTTTGACCAAGGCCACCGTATAAGTGTTTGGCAATAATTACCGCAAAGGCAGTTCCCAATACAATCAGCCACCAAGGAGCCAGTGGTGGAAGGCTGATCCCTAAAAGTAAACCTGTCAGTAATGCAGAATTATCCTGCAAACGAGGCATAATTGCCTGTTTACGCAAAGATAGGGCAAATGATTCTGCAAGTAGGGCGGTAATCACTGCAAGCAGGAGCTGGAACAAGGTACCGTAACTAAAGAAGTAAGTTTGTACTGCAATACCGGGGATCGCTGCCAGCACAACCCACAGCATAATGCGGCTGGTACTTTGCTGATCGTGTGTAAAAGGCGAACTTGCGACTTTTAGTTTTTTATTGTCAATTTGAACGGGTCTGAATTTCATTTATAACAATCACTATTCTATTGAAATTTTCTGTTGTTCCTGAGCGTCTTTTTTGGCCTTAACCCTGGCAATAGCGGCGGCGACGGCAGCTTTACGTGGATCGGTTTCTTCCGCTGACGGTGTTTCTGCCTGAGTTTCAGTTAATTGCTGTGTTTGGACTTTCTTGGCTTTGACACGAGCAATGGCAGCGGCGACGGCAGCTTTACGTGGATCGGTTTCTTCCGCTGACGGTGGCTCTGCTTGAGTTTCAGCTAATTGCTGTGTTTGGACTTTCTTGGCTTTAACACGAGCAATGGCAGCGGCGACGGCAGCTTTACGTGGATCAGTTTCTTCCGCTGGCGGTGGTTCTGCTTGAGTTTCAGCTAATTGCTGTGTTTGGACTTTCTTGGCTTTAACACGAGCAATGGCAGCCGCGGCGGCAGCTTTACGCGGATCAGTTTCTTCCGCTGGCGGTGGTTCTGCTTGAGTTTCAGCTAATTGTTGAGTCTGAGCTTTCTTGGCTTTGACACGGGCAATAGCGGCAGCGACCGCATCTTTATGAAGATCTTGTTTTTCACTAGCGGTAGTTTCTGGTTCTCTCGCTTCTGGTGATGGTGTTACTTCTTGATTTTGAGCTGCTTTTTTCGCTTTAGCTCTGGCAATTGCTGCTGCTAATGCGGCTTTGCGTGGATCTTCTGCACTTGGTGGTTCAGATGGAGCAATACTAATATTTTCCACCGCCTGTTTTTCCGCTTGACGAGCGCGAAGCTGCTCTTTTCTTGCCTGACGAGCAGCTATTACTGCGGCATTATCAGGTATTTGCCCCGGTTCTATAGCAACAATTTTACCCGCGTTAGCCTGTTTTTCCTTCACGCGGGAAAGCGCATCTTGTACAGCGCTCTTATCTTTATTATCAATTTGGACGGTCGATTTTTTGTGCCTTTCCTCTCGGGCCAGTTTTTCTCGTTCCATGCGCGCCTGCTTAGCTTCGAAACGAATTTTGGCTTCGGTTGAACGGCGGTTTTCCTGATCCAAGGCCCGAATTTCGGCTTTCTCTTGGCGATAATATTGCACTAGAGGAATATTGCTTGGGCAGACATAAGCACAGGCGCCGCATTCAATACAGTCGAACAGATTGTGATCTCTGGCTTTTTCGTGCTCTTGTCCCCGACTGAACCAATAGAGCTGTTGTGGCAATAAACGGGCAGGGCAGGCTTCCACACATAATCCACAACGGATACAAGCTTCTTCCGTTGTATTTGAATCCATTTCCTGATGGGATGGAGCCAGAATACAGTTACTGATCTTAACGATGGGCACGTTGAGGTCAGGTAGCGTAAATCCCATTAAGGGCCCACCCATAATGACCATCTGTTCTGATTGTGGCGCAAAACCGGCTAACTGGAGAAGAAATTGTACCGGAGTACCGAGCCGCGCCCAAAAGTTACCCGGCGAGGTGATGGCTTCGCCAGTAATTGTGACGATGCGCTCAATCAAAGGTTCTCCATCAATAATGGCACGTTTGATTGCAACCACTGTACCTACGTTCTGCATCAGTACACCGATAGTAGAGGAACGGCCACCGGAGGGGACTTCTTTACCGGTCAGTATCTTGGTCAGTTGTTTGGCGCCGCCAGAAGGATATTTGGTTGGGATAACCCGGACGATAATCGATTTATCGCCCTTTAGAACGGTTTTGAGTTCTTTTATTGCTGCTGGTTTATTATCTTCGATACCAATCAGGATCTGCTCCGGTTTAAGCAGATGTTCCAGAATACGAATGCCCTCAATAAGTTCGCCGGCATGTTCCTGCATCAGGCGGTCATCCGCGGTAATATAAGGTTCGCATTCTGCGGCATTAATGATCAGTGTCTTAAGACCATGACGGCCGCTTTGTAGTTTGGCTGCGGTAGGAAAGCCGGCTCCACCTAAACCTGCGATACCGGCCCGATGGATTCGGTTAAGAATCGTATCTGCATCCAGTGATTGATAATCCGGTGCTTGAATGCGTTCACCCCATTGATCTTTCCCATCAGGGCACAAACGAACGCATAACTCTTTCAACCCGGATGGGTGCGCTGTAATACACGGTTCAATGGCAATGATTGTGCCGGAAGTCGATGCATGCACCGGTACAGTACGACCAGTGCCAAATGTCAAAGGTTGGCCTTTAAGCACTTCATCACCCACTTTAACCAGCAACTCGCCTTCCGTACCCAAATGTTGTTGCAATGGGATGATTAACTCTTCCGGTAGTGGCGCAATGCGTAAAGGGGTCTGGCTGGATTGCAGCTTCATTTCAGGTGGATGAATACCACCGGCGAAATCCCAGATTTTATTTTTATTGAGCAAATTAAATAAATTAAACATGGTGTTCAGCCTCAATATTTTTGACCGGGGTACTTTTAATGGAAGTGGCGAGAGGTGGCTGAACAGGAATATTTCTAACTGGAATAGCTTTTAAATCCCATTTCCAGTTGGAAGTGGTTGTTGCTACAGGGATCATCGTAATACAGTCTGTTGGACAAGGAGCAACGCACAGGTCACAACCGGTACATAAATCTTCAACAATGGTATGCATGGCGCGTGTAGCACCGACGATAGCGTCTACAGGACATGCCTGAATACATTTAGTGCAACCAATGCAATTTTCTTCATCAATAAAGGCGACTTTGCGTGCAGGGTTTTGTATGTTTGCATCACCATCTAATGGTTGAGGATCGATACCGAGCAGCTCTGAAATTTTCAGCATGACTTGCTCACCACCCGGTGCACATTTGTTAATCATCTCGCCATTATTCGCTACGGCTTCAGCATAAGGGCGACAGCCTGGGTAACCGCATTGTCCACACTGGCTTTGCGGCAGAATATCATCAATGTTTTCA
Organism: Photorhabdus sp. S10-54; assembly: GCF_963878145.1. NCBI lineage: Bacteria > Pseudomonadati > Pseudomonadota > Gammaproteobacteria > Enterobacterales > Morganellaceae > Photorhabdus > Photorhabdus sp. S10-54. The sequence goes on from NZ_CAWNXG010000026.1 coordinate 30,185, forward strand.
ACAATGGGGTCCTCTTCCACCTGAAAACGGCGGGCAGCAAACCCTAGGATTAACCCAAAAATTAACCCTAGCGCACTGAGTGCACCAATAGCAATCCATAACGATGTCATCAGAATTTCACCAAACCACTAAAGCCCATAAAAGCCAAGGACATTAAACCCGCAGTAATAAGACCAATAGATGACCCCTTGAAAGGGGCGGGTACATCAGCAACAGCCAGACGTTCGCGAATAGCGGCAAACAATACCATAACAAGAGAGAAACCGGCGGCAGCACCGAAACCATAGATAGCGGATTGTAAAAAATCGTGTGATTGATTGATATTCAGCAGCGCCACACCCAGTACAGCACAGTTAGTCGTAATCAACGGCAAGAAAATACCCAATAACCGGTATAACGTCGGGCTGGTTTTGCGTACAACAAGCTCTGTGAATTGCACCACGACTGCAATGACAAGAATAAAGCTCAGAGTACGCAAATAGATTAAGTCCAGTGGTAATAAAATAAAGGTATTCACCAGCCATGAACATACAGAGGCTAGTGTCATAACAAATGTTGTCGCAAACCCCATCCCGATGGCAGTTTCCAGTTTTTTAGATACGCCCATGAAAGGGCATAAACCGAGGAATTTCACCAAGACGAAATTGTTAACCAATACGGTTCCAACAAATAAAAGAAAATAGTCAGTCATTGCTGTGCCTGAAAATGAGTTTGTTGACTTTTTATTAAATTATAAGTATGCCCTCGTTTTACCAGGGGCAATCTATTGTTAATGATAACAACCAAAGAAAGTTGAGGTTATCGATCTTGTGTGAAAGTCATTTTGACTCGATGAGAGCGTTTAATGTAGGGGACAAAAATAGCAGTTGCCAATAGTGGCCATGCTAATGCACGCAAAGCTATTTGATCAGGAATAGGGGAGAAAGCGAAAGTTTTCAATGCAATTAATACGGTAACAATAAGCCAAATAATAAAAATTTGGGGAAATCTTTTTGATCGAATGAAAAGCAGTTTCAATACCCATAGGGTGTAACACCACATTACCGCAGTAATGGCAACAGAAAGAAACCACATTAAAGTAAAGTGATTATTCCCGGCACTCAATGCATTGTTTTGACTAAAAAATGCCACAATATATAAGGCGAGCATTATACTGGCGCTGAGAAAGGTCATAATCAGATAAGCCGCCGGAGCCAGAATCCAACCATTAATTCGATGGTAATCATTGGTTTGATACATAAATCATTCCACTTGAAGCTATATGAAAAAAGAATAATAGGCGATTCTGATAACTTAGGAAATAGATTGATTGAAAGATCTTCAAGAGTAGATTCAGAGATAATTTGCGCAGCGGTCATCACCGATGATATTTTTTACGGATGCTGAATTGCTGCATATTATTAATGAGTTTGAGAGGCTGTTATGCGTGAGCTGTTAAAGGTTGGGCTGGTGGGGTATGGTTATGCGAGTAAAACGTTTCATGCACCATTAATTGCTGGCACTGCTGGTGTTAAATTGGCCGCTATTTCCAGTAGTGATGCTGAGAAAGTGAAATCAGATTGGCCAAATATCCCGGTGATATCCCGCACTGAGGATCTTTTTAATGATCCCGACATTGACTTAATCGTTATTCCGACACCTAATGATACGCATTATCCTCTAGCACAGAAGGCATTGGCAGCGGGTAAGCATGTTGTGGTGGATAAACCGTTTACTATCACAGTTGAACAAGCTGAATCTTTAAAAGAGCAGGCAGAAAAAGCGAATTTATTACTTTCTGTATTTCATAACCGCCGTTGGGATTCCGGTTTTTTGACGATAAAGTCGTTAATTAAAGAGAATCGTTTGGGCAAATTAAAATATTTCGCATCCCATTTTGATCGTTATCGTCCGGTTATACGTCAAAGATGGCGTGAAGCGGCAGGGCAAGGAAGTGGCATTTGGTATGATTTAGGCCCTCACTTACTCGATCAAGCGGTTCAACTGTTTGGTAAACCGCAATCTATTACGGCTGATTTGGGAATGATTCGCCCACAAGCGGAAGCGGTGGATTATTTTCATGTATTGCTGAATTACCCGGATATCAAAGTAGTTCTTCATGCAACAACTGTGGCGGCGGCTGAATCTGCTGTTTATACGTTGCATGGTATGGAAGGTAGTTACGTAAAATATGGTCTTGATCCTCAGGAAGAGCGATTGAAAGCGGGGGAAAGGCCACTGCATGCCGATTGGGGATATGATATTCGTGACGGTGTTATGACACTGTTAAGTGGAGAGGAGTTAGTGACTGAACATGTGCCGACTTTGCCTGGTAATTATTCTGCTTATTATGCTGCTATCCGTGATGCGATTACGCTAGGTAAACCTAATCCAGTCACGGCAAGTGAAGCCATTCAAATTATGAAATTAATTGAAGCCGGTATTCAGTCGGCAAAACAACAACGAACAGTCATTATATGAAAACGTTAATACTGTGTGATGAGAAGATTGGACGTAACCAGTTTACTGGAAAGGTAATTGAAAACAGTAAATTCCTTAACTGCGATTTTTCAGGGGCCGATCTGAGCGAAACGCAGTTTATCGGTTGTCAGTTTTATGACCAGGAAAGTCAGATGGGGTGTAACTTTAGCCATGCTGTGCTAAAGGACGCCAGCTTTAAAAGCTGTGATCTGTCAATGGTTAATTTCAGGAATGCTAACGCCCTTGGTATAGAGATCAGGGAATGTAGGGCTCAAGGTTCAGATTTTCGTGGAACCAGTTTTGTGAATATGATTAGTTCTCGTGTCTGGTTTTGTCGTGCGTACATAACCAAAAGTAACTTGAGCTATGCCAACTTTTCTAAGGTTATTCTTGAAAAGTGTGAGTTATGGGAAAACCGTTGGAACGGTGCGAATATTCTTGGTGCAAATTTCAGTGGCTCCGATCTTTCTGGTGGTGAATTTGCCGCTTTTGATTGGCGTGCAGCAAATTTTACACACTGTAATCTAACTAACTCAATGCTGGGTGAACTCGACATTCGTAGCATTAATCTGGAGGGCGTGAAAATCGATACCTATCAAGCGTCGGAGCTGATGGAACGGCTTGGTATCGTGGTGATGGAATAAACTCCCGCAGAATTTCTTAAGATTTGTCTATTTTCAGCTATTTAATTCTTAGTAGTTAGCTTGGTAAACCGGGCTAACTATTTGCAAAGCAAGGAAAATAACTAATGACTTGGTGGCAAAAGATAAGAATAGATCCTTTTTTGATGATATTAGTGACGGTAGTCGTTATTGCGACATTCTTGCCTTGCGAGGGAGAAATTAAAGTCTGGCTTCAACGGCTAACGACGGCTGCTATTGCTTTGCTGTTTTTTATGCATGGAGCTAAATTATCCCGTCAGGCCATTATTGCCGGCATGGGACATTGGCGGCTTCATTTAGTTGTTTTTCTCAGTACTTTTGTCTTATTCCCAATTATCGGATTAGGGTTGAATTTGCTAGTACCCGAAATCATGACATCAACGATTTATTGGGGATTCCTTTATCTTTGTGCATTACCGGCTACGGTTCAGTCAGCTATTGCTTTTACCTCTGTTGCTGGTGGTAATGTTGCCGCTGCCATTTGCAGTGCTTCGGCGTCCAGTATTCTGGGCGTGTTTTTATCGCCAATATTAGTCGGGTTGATGATCCATACACAAGGCGAAGGCAGCCCCGATACGCTGGAAGCAATAAAATCCATAATTCTTCAATTGATGGTTCCTTTTATTATTGGGCATTTGTCGCGGCCATTGATTGCCCGTTGGGTAGAAAAACATAAAAAACTGGTTAATATGACTGACCGGTCATCGATTCTTTTAGTGGTTTATGTGGCTTTTAGTGAGGCGGTGGTAGAAGGTATCTGGCATAAAATTGATGGTTATTCGCTACTGATGATTGGGGTGGTTTGCTGTGTTTTATTGGCGGTTGTGTTGGTTATTAATACTTATATTGCCCGTTGGTTAGGTTTTAATAAAGAAGACGAAATTACGATTGTTTTTTGTGGTTCGAAAAAGAGTCTGGCTAATGGCGTGCCAATGGCAAATGTTTTATTCCCCGCTACGACGGTTGGTGTAATGTTGTTGCCGTTGATGATTTTTCATCAAATTCAGTTGATGGTGTGTGCAGTATTGGCGCAACGTTATGCCAAGGGGTTAAAATAAAAATAGATATAAATCTATGGTAGGGAATGATTCAATTATCCAAAAAGATAGTTAATATGACGAATTGAGGCGACTAGGGTATATAAAAAATCATTTAACAATAAACCTATATTGTAGGCACTAACAGCGATTTTTCTTCTGAGGCAATCCGTAATGATATACGGTCATGGGATATATCCTTTAAATTGAGTAATTAGCAAGTTGTAAGCAAACCATTAGTCTAACTAAATTGACTAGACCAATAAAAATAACTATGCTTAAAGTATGTACAACAAGAGGTCATTTTATGGAAAAGGTTAACATCTACGACGCGAAAACTAACCTGTCCAGAATTATCCAGGAAGTCGCTCGCACCGGTGAGCCCGTAGTGATCGCCAAGAATGGTCATGCATTGGTTAAAGTCATCGCATACAGAGAAGATAAACCTAAGCGCAAGCTTGGTTTTCTCAAAGGCAAAGGTAGCGTCCCCGCCAATTTTGACGATATGAACAGCACCGAAGTTATTGATATGTTTGAAGGAAAATACTCCTAATGGATTTGTTGTTAGATACCAATATCCTGCTGTTCATGGCATATGAACCGGAAAAATTGAAAGCAGATATTGTTGATATACTTGAAGATACCGACAAAACTCTTTGTTTTAGTGCGGCGTCAGTATGGGAAGTGGTCATCAAAAATAGTCTCAACAAGCCTGATTTTTCCGTAGATCCCAAACAGTTCAGGGATGGGTTGTTTGAGGCTGGTTTGATAGAAATCCCCATAAAAAGCGAGCATACGCTTGTTGTGAGCGATTTACCTGAAAAACTACATAAAGACCCGTTTGACCGGTTAATTGTCGCTCAGGCGAAGCACAACAAGATTCCACTGATCACAAGTGATAGTAAGCTGATAAATTGTGTCAGTGATTATATAACCGTGATCCCTAATAAATAGCCAAAATAAGTCAGGAATGGAATCTCCATTCCTGCACTGTTTATATTTAACGACTTGCTGCTTTCATACGTAATGCCTGTTTTTCTGCATCACTGATAAAAGCGGTTTCCAGCCCATTTATCTGAGCCTGGCGAATTTGAGCAATAGATAAACCCGCGGCAGGTGCGGCAACTTCATATTCGTGGCGGATATCGATGCCTTCAACGGCCGGATCATCGGTATTAATGGAAGCAAGAATACCTTTTTCCAGGAATCGTTTCAGTGGATGGTCCAATAAAGAATTGACGGTGCTGGTTTGAAGGTTTGAGGTTAAACAGGCTTCAATACCAATACGGTTTTCAACCAAATAATCCATCAATACGGGATCGGTAATGGCTTTTACCCCATGACCAATACGAGAAGCTCCTAATTCCCTAATTGCTTGCCAAATACTTTCAGCACCAGCGGCTTCGCCGGCATGAATGGTTATATGCCATCCAGCATCACGGGCTTTGGTAAAATGAGATTGAAAAAGATGGCCGGGAAAACCTAACTCGTCACCCGCGAGATCCAATGCAGTAATATGTTGCTGGTGAGCCAGCAGGCTAGCTAATTCCTCAGTACAGGCTTGTTCACCAAAAGTTCTGCTTAAAATTCCGATAAGACGGATGTCGATATCGTTATTTTGACGGGCAGAACGGATACCATCAATAATCGCTTCAACGACCCCTTCAACCGGCAATCTGTGGTTCATCGCCATGTAATAAGGGGAAAAACGTAATTCAGCATAATCTAGCCCAGTATTGATGGCATCTTCAACATTTTCGATAGCAACACGACGACAAGCGTCCAAATCAGCTAATACTGCCACACCCCAATCAAGTTTTTGCAAAAAACTTACTAAGCTTGGTTCATTTTCAATAATTTGTACGTGAGGGAGTAGTGATTCCAGATCATTTGCTGGAAGCTGAATATTATGCTGGTTGGCAAGATCTAAGATAGTCTCCGGTCGGATATTTCCATCGAGATGGCGGTGTAAATCTGTTAGTGGGAGTTTTATGTCAATCACATTCCAGTCCTTTTTTATATAAAAAAGCCAGTCACATACGTTGACTGGCAATTTAACAAAACGTTTATGGGCGCGTTTTATTGCACAGGTTTCACAGTACCTTCTGCTTTCACTTTTCCATTGTCGTGGGGGGTGTCGCCTTCTGGCACTATTTGCTCTGGTGCTTCATCATCAGAAGGGTCGGATAAATTGTATTCAGACATGAACTGATGTAAGGGCATTTTCTTACCATTCATTTCTACATTACCGTCTACATAGTTGAATTTAATGCTGATAGCATCTTTATCAACCGTGGTAATTTTAAACAACTGTCCTAATTGTTCAAACTGTTTTATCTGTTGTTCAGCATTATGTTCAGCTTTTGCTTTATCCACACCATTCATTATCATCGACTGAGTAGCGAACTCAATCATCATAGGTTTTGGTAATGTGACATTCAGAGACATGTTTTGAATTAAAGTGCGAATAGCTTCTTCTGTTTTCATTGAAGACAAGCTACTTTTATCTTTCGGCAAGCTCTTCAAACCCACTTGGTAATTAATGGTGCTTTCACCTTTAGTATTCTTCCAGGTCAATGGCTCAATACCAAATTGTGGATTGTTTTTCAGCAAAATAGGCAGGTTAGAAAATACCGCGTCAATAATCGCTGTGTTTGCCGCATCGGAAGAGAGATCACCAGACGCGAGGGATTTAGCTGTGGCATCATTATATGCTTGGGTGAACTTACGGACAGATTCACCATCCAGACGATCCGCAGTAATTGCAAACTTACCAGAACCAAAATCAATGTTTTTCAGTTTAAGACCATCTAAACTATAAGTGATTTTTCCTTTCAGATTAGTTTCATCTTCACCGATATTTGAATCTATTTTAACTCCGGAAAGCATCATATCTTCATTGCCGATGCCTTTTAGGCTGATTTCCTGAATTTTGATGCTTTGATCGCCAATATAGATATCAAATTTGCCTTTTTTGTTAGCTAGGTTTAAATCAATACCTTTGACAAGGAAATTTTCGTCATTTTTATTGATGACTAACTGGTCACTCTTGATTGCCAGTGATATCTCTTTCAGATCACGGCTGAGATCGGAAGTCAGTTTGGCGCCGGAAAAATTGAACTTAGCACCATTTTTTTCAAAATCGACAGGGACGATATCAACATCAGAAATAACAGAACCACTATAACTGACACGTGAATCAGAAGTGAACAGTGATTTTCCTTTAGTGATTTCAAACAGGGGTTTTAAAGATTCATTATTTTCCAGCTCGGAATGTACGGAAGCCATACTAGGAATTAAGGTTAATTTTTTCACTTGTGCAAGTGGGAAAGGCCCGTGATCAATCACCGATTTAATTGAAATCTCTTCACCGGGTTTGATTTCTGCGTTTTTAACGCCGTCTTTAGCTGTCAGAACAAGACGGACATCAGAACTGAACACGCCACGGTGGAAATCTTTACTCTGTAACATCAGACCTGTTTCAGGGAAGGCTTTTTTCATCTCAGCATTGGCGCGGGAAATAGATTGATCTATACGTTGTTCAATCTGTTTACCTGTATACCATGAAGCTCCAGTCCAGGCTGCTCCCAAGGCAACAATAATGCCTATTGCCACTAACGATTTTTTCATAATGCAAATCCATCCTTTTAATGCATATTTTGCAGGTAATATGCATTCTCTTGGTATAAAAATGGCCGTTAACACAACTTGGAGTGTAAGTAGTGCTTAACAGCGCCTGTGAATAAGTTTTAGGCCCAGATTGGTATTATTAATTAAAAACCCGGGCGGTAAAACCATCACCGTGAATTATCACAGCCTTTTCGGCAGCAGATATGAATACTGACTCACCTGGGAAAATTCTCAATTGGTGTTCGCCAGATTGTATAACTGTTTGACCTTCAACACAAAAAACAATCGATGCTGAATTGTTATCAAGCGTAATTGACTGTTCCGATAGAGAATAAATAGAAAATGCAAAATCATCCACTGGAATATGGAAATTTTTAGCTGTTTTTTCCTGTCTTGGTAGCATAAATAAGGTGTTTGTTGGTTTTGAAATAAAGTCAAGGTTTGCCATTAGCTCAGGAATATCAATATATTTGTTGGTTAAGCCCGCTCGTAGGACATTATCTGAGTTTGCCATCACTTCAAGAGCAACGCCTTCCAGATAAGCGTGAGGCGTGCGGGCGCATAGAAACATGGCTTGACCAGGTTCAAGTTCGATGACATTAAGTAAAAGTGGAATAAATAGGCCATTGTCGTCAGGGTAAAATGCCGTCATTTTTTTGATGGAATCCCAAGGTTCTCCGAGCCGACTATTCAATGCTGATTTCAATACGCCAAGAGCTAACTGCTTTTGTTTACCACTCATATTCAGTAATTGGGAAAATAAGCAGGCAAGATTCTGTTCATTTGGTGTCTGAATAAAGAACGGAATTTTGGGATGGGCCGCAGTAATAAATTTCAGTAATTGCGCGATTTCGTTTAATGGACGGAACCCATTCATTGCCCGGAAAGGGGTAAGGGCATAAACCAATTCGGGCTTATGGTTATCATCTTTGTAATTTCTTTCCGGGGAATCCAACGGAATACCGGCGATATTTTCTTTGGCAAACCCCTCTTCTGCGGATTTTTTATCAGGATGAACCTGAATTGAAAGAGGTTGAGCGGCGCACAATACCTTAAATAGGAAAGGCAAACGGTGAAATCTATCTGAAACTTTTTTCCCCAGATATTTTTCCGGATCACTGGCTATTAATTCATTTAAGGCAATGGGTTTTCCCGTTTCTGGATTGACTACAAGTGAACTGCTTTTAGGATGGGCACCCATCCATAATTCAGCCATTGGCAGATTATCTGGATTTTCAACACCATAAATATCCATCAGGGCGGTTTTGCTTCCCCATGAATAGCGCTGGATCTGATTTATCATCTTCAACATGGCCGTTACTCTCTTTTTAAAAAAATCAATCTATTTCCTTTCTACCACAATACGATAAATACGACTTGGTTGGCATAATCAGGAACTAATATGTGGCATGATAACAGAATGCTAATCAGTTTATCTGCAAAGACTGATTATACCCTATTGATTTCAAGATGCATCGCGACGGCAAGAGAGCGAATCCCTGGGAGCATAGGTAACTATGTGACCGAGTGCAGCCAACAAAGAGGCAACTTGAAAGATGACGGGTATATGCATATTCGATTATTCTGTGTGTTAAGGAGAGATAGTAATGGCAGCCACTCGCATTGAAAAAGACTCAATGGGGCCTATCGAAGTACCTGCTGACCAATTGTGGGGAGCGCAAACTCAACGCTCACTTGAGCATTTCCGCATTTCGCAGGAGAAAATGCCGGTTGCATTAATTCATGCTCTGGCATTGACCAAACAGGCTGCGGCCGGTGTCAATATGGATTTAGGCCTTCTGCCGCAAGAACGTGGAGAAGCAATTATTGCTGCTGCGAAAGAAGTGCTGGAAGGTAAACATCCGACAGAATTTCCGCTTGCTATCTGGCAGACCGGTTCTGGAACACAAAGTAACATGAACATGAACGAAGTGTTGGCGAACCGTGGTAGTGAGATCCTTGGTGGGGTGAGGGGGAATGAACGCCTTATCCATCCTAACGATGATGTCAATAAAAGTCAGAGTTCTAACGACGTTTTCCCAACAGCAATGCATGTTGCCGCTGTTATCGCGTTGCGTGAACACCTTATTCCTGAGCTGAAAATATTACAAAAAACATTGGCTGATAAAGCTGAAGCTTATAAGGATATCGTTAAAATTGGTCGTACCCACTTGCAAGATGCGACGCCATTGACCCTTGGTCAGGAAATTTCTGGTTGGGCTGCAATGTTAACGCATAATCTGAAACACATTGAAGACAGTATTCCCCATGTTTGTGAACTGGCGCTAGGGGGAACTGCGGTTGGCACCGGTTTAAATACTCATCCTGAATATGCTGTTCGTGTTGCTAAAAAATTGGCTGAATTGACCAATCATCCGTTTGTTACTGCACCAAATAAATTTGAAGCACTGGCGACTTGTGATGCGCTGGTTCATTCTCATGGGGCATTAAAAGGTCTGGCTGCATCCATGATGAAAATTGCAAACGATGTTCGTTGGTTGGCTTCCGGCCCTCGCTGTGGTATCGGCGAAATTTCAATTCCTGAAAACGAACCGGGTAGTTCAATCATGCCAGGTAAAGTTAACCCAACTCAGTGTGAAGCGGTGACAATGCTTTGTGCTCAGGTGATGGGTAATGATGTTGCTATTAATATTGGCGGTGCATCTGGCAACTTTGAGCTGAATGTGTTCCGTCCAATGGTGATTAATAACTTCCTGCAATCTGTTCGCTTGCTGGCGGATGGTATGCGTAGTTTCAATGAACATTGTGCAGTTGGTATCGAACCTAACCGTGATCGCATTACTCAGTTGCTGAATGAATCTCTGATGCTGGTAACAGCGCTGAATACACATATCGGTTATGACAAAGCCGCAGAAATTGCTAAGAAAGCCCATAAAGAAGGGCTGACATTGAAACAATCGGCGATGAAACTGGGTTATCTGACAGACGCAGAGTTTGATGAGTGGGTTCGTCCGGAAGATATGGTTGGCAGCTTGAAGTAATTGTTGTTTAGACATGAAAAACTGACCGGAGACGAGTGCTCCGGTTAGTAGAATGTACGGGAGCATTCTGGAAAAATATCATGCGTTCATGCAGATGCTGGAGCAACCGCTTTCTGACACCCTCGCACTGGACAAGGGTTTACGGCGGTTTTTGCTAAATCTCACGATATAAATGTAGCCTTGGAATAATCAATTCCAGTGGTTTGGCTTTGGGTTTATAACGATGCACTATGGCATTGGCATCGTAGTTGGCAAGTCTACCTATCTTTGGTTGGTTATCGCCATAGTTAACATAAAATGCAATTATTGGCAGGGGACAAGCATACTGCACCTGTTTTTGTTGTTCCGCATACCAGACTCGTGCAATGGGCTGCACTTTCACTGGACGTTTGATTTTTAAAACCACATCATTAGGTAATTTTTTTATGTCGATAATTTCTTTGGCGACTAATGCTGCCCACTGTTCACGAGAATAGGGGGAAACTGCTCGTCCAGCGTTATAGCTTTTCTCTAAACGTTGTAGAATTTGATCTTTTGTGACTTTATTGATGATATTTTTATTTGCCCAACCAAAGCGAACTGAATCGGGATTGATAAGGGGAGTGATGGTTCTGTAAGCGTTTAAAGTTATCAAACCATGTAACTGACTGTGAACAAACTCAAACCGTTGTTCTTTATCCACTCCTGATTGCACAGTTACGATATGTTCAAGTTCTGCTTTCAACTTATTAATTTCCTCAATCAAAAGTAAAGCAGAGCGATATTGTTGTTGGTTCACAGAAAAACATAATACACCGGGAAGACGAACGGCAGCTTTACTGCTGATATTTTGGTTGTTGTGATATATAAATAGCTTCTGGTAATGATTTAACCCTATATTTAATGCGTCATTATCCGTCGCTTCATTAACAATTATTTTCGTTACTGGCTCATGTTCACTGCCTTTTTCTACATCAGGCAGAATAAACACATGAGCGGCCAACAAAGAATAGCTATTTAATTGTTCATACAGTTGTTTCAACTTATTCTCTTGTCTTTGAAAACAACTATTCAAATCTTCAATTGATAAATATTTACTCATTTGAATAACACAATTAGTTACAACATACTTTTTATTATAAAACAAAAGGAGCAAACATCAAACTCAAATATGTCAAATGCACATTCAACCACCTATAAAATTTGAAGGCAACAATGTGGTCAGGAATGTCACTGAATGATACCACTGAGAAAAAACACAAAATATCAATGCATTGAACGTTACTATGAACAAGACTGTTTGGTGGAAATGTTCATTTCAGCAGCACAGAAACAATACTCGGGGTGGGGCGAAGGCGGATTTTTACTGTCACCTTTGTGCCATACGCCACACAAAGCCATCGAATATTAAAATTCAAATAAACAATAAAAGTTATAATATCCTTGTGTCGAAATTCATGGTTGGATTGTAGATGTCATTTATTATGAATTTTTTAGATATTTATATATCAGGATACTGATGTTGATTATTGAGCTTCATTAAAAAGACACAATAATTAAAATATCTACCTAAATGAATGTGAATACCACATAAACTAACGAAGAATGATTATGGGAATACTCACAGGCAACGATACTCCGATCCCAGGAAAATCCTATATTATTCATCCGTATCCAGCGGGTGATTACGCGACTGCTGTAACGGTGGCTAGTAAGTTTCATGCAGCGCCGGGGAGCGTGTCATTGGCAATATGGGAGAGCACTATACCACACCAAAAATTTGAGTGCGTCTGGGAAGGAAAGAGGGGAAGCTACCTTGGCTTTATTTGCCGGGCCTCCCCTGTAAGTGATCACGGGGCTTACCTTGGCTACAACGCTCACGAGATACTTATCTGTAAAGCTCAGTACCAACAAAAATGGGAAGATATGGCTGTGGTTAAGCGTTCGTCTGGAGGATTCGAGTGGTGTATGAGAAAGGATGACCATCTTGCATTTGTTGGAATTCAGGGCAACATACAACTGAAAATACTTAGAGACTTTACCACGACATGGGGCTTCACCGAGTGGTTCTGACCTCTAAATCCAGCAGTTAAGTGCTGGATTTAGAGGTCAGAACATACTTGTTCGGGTTATCTCATCGGTGCCCACGAATATTAGGGAGGCTTAGGCATAATCTGTTTTTGTTTTGATTATATTAATGATATGTTAATTAATTTAATATATAAGGAAGGGTGATGAAACGAAAAACAGGGTTTTTCTTTGATGAACATTGTTTTTGGCATAGTACTGGCGCGTATGTAGTTACTTTACCTGTCGGTGGTTGGGTTCAACCTACTTCTGGAACTGCACATGCTGAATCGCCGGAAACAAAAAGGCGGCTAAAAAATTTGATGGATGTATCGGGCTTGAGCCACTCTTTGCACCTTTCTTCGGCATCGCCTATTGATGAGCAAACACTACGTAAAATTCATCCGGAAGAGTACCTGAAGCGGTTTAAGCAAGTCAGTGATAATGGTGGAGGAATGCTTGGTATAGAAGCCTCTCTGGGGCCGGGAAGCTATGAAATTGCTAAGCTTTCAGCCAGCCTTGCTTGTGCGGCGGTGGAAGCAGTGCTTAGCGGTGAGCTTGATAATGCTTACAGCCTTTCTCGACCACCAGGTCATCACTGTTTACCTGATAAGTCCATGGGATTTTGTTTTCTAGCAAATATCCCATTGGCAATTGAACAGGCAAAAGCACGTTTTGATTTAAAACGAGTTGCGGTCATTGATTGGGATGTTCACCACGGTAATGGTACTCAGCATATTTATTGGGAGCGTTCTGATGTTTTGACCATCTCGATACATCAGGATGGTTGCTTCCCTCCAGGATACAGCGGTGAAGATGATATTGGGGAAGGTGAAGGAATAGGTTATAACCTGAATATCCCATTACTTGCTGGAGCCGGACATAATAGCTATATCTATGCAATGACACAGATAATACTTCCAGCGCTTGAACGTTTTAAACCGGAACTGATTATTGTTGCCTGTGGCTATGATGCGAATGCGGTGGATCCTTTGGCCAGGATGCAGCTCCATAGTGAAAGTTTTCGGGAGATGACCCAGCTAGTGCAACAGGCAGCAGATAGTTTATGCGACGGAAAACTAGTCGTTGTTCATGAAGGCGGGTATGCGGAGTCTTATGTACCATTCTGTGGATTGGCTGTACTTGAACAGATGAGCGGCATTCGTACGGAAGTCAAAGATCCAATGTTAGATTCTATACGCTTGCAGCAGCCAAGAGCTAAGTTTGAGCTATTTCAACAACAACAGCTTGATAAACTTAAAGAAAAATTCGGTCTTTGAGCTTTGTTGCGTAGGTTTGTTCCACATAGTTTGGGAGCAAACCTATATTAATTGAGTTCAATAGATGGAACAAGAAGTTCGATAAACAGGAACAGCATCATGCTGTTCCCGATAATAGTTATTTTATAATCAAGCAGGGCTAATTGTTGTGTCAATTACTTGGTAAAATGCATTTAGGGTATCTGAGATTGTCCAAATACCCAGTATAACGTGATAGCCTTGATAACCCTCTGGTAAGGTACATTTATTAATAACTCGGTTGCCCGGCATTTTTTCCTGATAATCCTCAAAGCAGAAAGGTGTACTATTAAATTGCTCTCTGGTTAAAGGTTTATTGGGATCCCAATTAGGTTTGGTAATAAAATATTCCCAACTTGAGGTTTTGTGTTGAATCATAATTTCCCACTGAAACTCAATATCACCGGCAGTAATAGGAATTTTTCTCCAGCGATCTTCAGTTTGAACATCCAATGAGCCAAAATGACCAATGCCAGCGCTAGCAATATGGCCATCTTCCGGACCAGTTTGCGGAAAGCCTTTCTTAGCTTCAAGAGATTGAGGCTCATACTTAACTAACCCACAATCCGTATTTTGTTCATTTCCCTGTGCAGAACAAAGGAATGCACGACTTCCTGGACTATCAATATAACCATGAGCCCATGCGCCATTAAATAAAGCTGTAATTATCGTAGCGGATAAAGTCATCACTTTCACTTTATGTTTATACATAATAGTGTCCTCCATTTTACAGGATAATTTATCTACGACAAATAAAGCCCCAGGACTTAGCTATCAATTCTAGATAAATATAATATGATTATCCATTTCATAAATTGATTAACAATCTAATTATATTAAGTTATTGAAATTTTGTTTGAAATATGCCTGTTACTATTTTTTGTAATATAAAACGATATGATTTTTCTAATTTATTCGATATGGTTCATATAATAGACAGTTGATGCATCTTAGGTAACGCCCGCTATCTTAAAAACACTTATTTATAGTTATGGTGATATATTTTCATCAGAATATTCCTATTCAGATAATTAAAATAAAAAATTATCGATATATGGTAATAAAAACAATTGATTAAAATATTAAATCATCTCATATCTCATATTACGGTTTAAAACAACCAACCTGTCCAAAACCGTAATATCTACTTAAGTACTATAATAATATTCTACTAATGTTTAATAACATAAAGATCTTTTGTCGACACAAAACCCAATGGGCTCATATAATACCCACCAATATAAGGTTTGACTAATCTGACACCGATATAGTAATAAACAGGAATTGCTGGTACATCTTTTGCCAAAATATCTTCTGCTTGCTGAAAATATTTTCGATCATTTGTTGCTTTAGCTTTATTTATCAAATCATCATAAGTATGATTGCTATATAAGAATGTATTATTAGAACTATCAGTAACAAAATTATTTAAAAACGAGGCAGGATTATCGTAATCAGCGATCCGTGCATATCTCACCATCTCAAAATTACCTTGATGAATAACATCCAACATAGCTTTTCGTTCTTGGTTCTGCAAAATAATATCTACATCCAGACTTTTTTTCCACATTGAAGTCGCCGCAATAGCAATCCGTTTATGCTCTTCTGACGTATTATAAAGAAGTTTAAATTTCAATGGGTTACTTCTATTATAACCCGCTTCATTTAATAACTTCCTAGCTTTCTCAATTCTTGCTTGTTGTGTCCATGATGCATAATCAGGTTGCCCTAAATTCATTCCTCCAGTATTTGGTGGAGTATGATTATAAGCAGGTTCTTGACCTTGCCCCAAAACTTTATTCGCTATAATCTCTTTATCTAAAGCCAAATTTAATGCCTGCCTGACTCTGAAATCATTAAAAGGTGGTTTTTTATTATTAAAATCATAATAATAAACACCTAATGCTGGTGTGATATGAACTTGATTACCTAATTTTGTCTTTAAGGATTTAAATAAAATCGACGGGATATTCTTGGTGATATCAATTTCTCCGGCTAGATAACGATTGATATCTGCCGTTTCTGATGCTATTGGAAGGTAGGTGACTTTATTAATAACAGTATGAGCACTATCCCAATATTGTGAATTCCTGATACCCACAACTTTCTCATTAACAACCCATTCGGATAACTTAAATGGCCCACTACTGACAAATACATCGGAATGAGTCCATTTTTCGCCATACTTTTCAACCGCTTTTTGGCTTATAGGTACCATAACAGGGTAGGCCAACATCTGTAAAAAATAGGATACGGGTTGTTCTAACGTCACTTCCAAAGTTAAATTATCCAGCGCTTTTACACCTAATTCATCGGTTTTTTTCTTGCCAGCAACAATATCTTTGGCATTGACTACATGCATGTTTCCAAGATAACTGCCATACGGAGAGGCAATTTTGGGATCAACTAAACGTCGCCAGCTAAAAACCACATCATGGGCAGTAATAGGGGAGCCATCAGACCACTTTATTCCTTTTCTTAGATGAAATAACCACACTTTATGATCTTTGGCTTCCCAACTGATCGCTAAATCAGGATTGATTTTTCCATCACTGCCCGCTCTGATTAATCCACTAAAAAAATCATGAATAATATTAAATTCAACATCATTTTCAACTTTATGAACATCAAGAGACACAGGTTCTGAACCATTATTGCGAACGATATCTTGATTAACTGACAATAATGTACCTGCTGGAATAATTGCGGCATGAGATAATGCCAGATTGCCAAATATAATACCTGTGAATAAGGATATATTCCTTAATGTTTTATTCATCGTTTGTTCTCCAAGAGAATTTCATTTTGGGGGTATCTATTTCAGGGAAGTCAATTTTTTGATAATTAAGGTTTTTATATAATTTTGCAAACCAAACCTCAGAATGTTTATGACTATTTAAGATATTAAGTTAAAATTACGTGATTCTATTGAATACCCTATTTTGAATGTAAGAGGTATAACTATAATTAAGTATTAGCATAAAATACTTAGGGCTACTTCATCAATATCATGAAATTTAAGCAATAAATCTAATTTATTTTTTAATTATACACCTTGAAATATTCACTTATCACATGAATTATTTTAAGGCATTCATTTCAGCGTTAATTTATTAATCAGATTTAGCAAAAATTTTCAATAAAATGTGATCTATACCCAATGGATTTCAAGATGGATCGCGACGGCAAAGGAGCGAATCCCCGGGAACATAGCGAACTATGTAGTGCAGCCAACAAAGAGGCAACTTGAAAGATAACGGGTATATCAGCATTTAAACCCTTTTTCCTAAATAACATTCAACGGATGAGATGCAATGTGGAGGCTAATATGAAACATAAAAAAATAAGTGATGAAGCCGATGAACAGAATAATGACCTGAGGGCCAGCCGTCGTCGTTTTATTCAAGCGAGTGCGGCGCTTATATCTATTCCCTTTGTTTCTACCCGCCAAACAACCGCCGGCGAGAAAACAGACCAGAGCTCACTACCGATTAATGTTATTGATACAAGTGAAACGAAAGTCATACCCACCTGTAGTACATTTGATTGTGGAGGAAGATGCGATATCCGAGCACATGTCCGAGAAGGCGTTGTCACCCGTATAACCACCAGACCTGATCATGAACTTGATGAAGCAATGCCGATCATGCGAGCTTGTGTCCGCGGCAAGGGCTATCGCAAATTTGTTTATCATCCTGATCGTTTAAAATATCCGATGAAACGAGTTGGTAAGCGGGGAGAAGGAAAATTTGAACGAATCTCCTGGGATGAGGCGACAACCATTATTGCAGATAAGCTAAAAAGCATTACTGAGAAATATGGCCCAGCTTGCCGCTATGTTAGCGTTAATACCGCGATAATTGGCGGTGTATCATCAGGTGATAAAATGTTACGTCGTTTACTCAATATTACCGGCGGACATTTACAATATTACCATTCCGTGAGTATGGGCAATACCGCGGCAGCCACGCCCTATACCTACGGTGTGGCAACTTCGGGTAGCACACTGGATACCTTAGAAGATACCCCGTTGGTGATCCTTTGGGGCCATAATCCGGCTGAAACTATTTTTGGTCACACCAATCACTATTTCCAGAAGATGAAAAAAAACGGCACCAAATTTATTGTTGTCGATCCCCGTTATTCTGATTCTGCTTCCTCGTTGGCTGACCAATGGATTCCTTTACTGCCAACAACTGATAACGCATTAATGGATGCAATGATGTATGTGATTGTCAGTGAAAATTTGCACGATAAAGGGTTTATTGATCGCTATACGATTGGTTTTGATGAAAACAACATGCCGGATGGCGTTCCTGCCAATGAATCTTTGGTTGCTTACCTGACAGGCGCTAAAGATGGCATTGTAAAAACACCGGCATGGGCTGAAAAAATCACTAAAGTGCCGGCAAATATCATTCGTCAACTTGCCCGCGAATATGCCGGCACGAAACCCGCGGCTCTGATTCAGGGATGGGGGCCACAACGTCATATCTGTGGTGAACGTGTTGCACGTGGTTCAACAATTTTAGCCACAATAACCGGTAATGTGGGTAAAAAAGGGGGATGGGCAGCCGGTTTCGGTAGTGTTGCGGGTAATAAATATCTTTACGGACTTGATCTTGGTAAAAACCCGGTAAAAGAAAAAATCTCTGTAATGAACTGGGTCCAAGCAGCCGATGATGCCAGTAAAGTTACTCCGGCAGATGGTTTAGTTGGTGCAGATAAGCTGAATACCAATATCCGTATGTTATTCTCACTGGCCGGTAATTACCTTGCAAATCAAAACCCGGATATTAATCAGGCAGTAAAAATATTGGCAGATGAATCTAAAATTGAATTTATTGTCTCCAGTGATCTTTATCTAACACCAAGCACCCGATATGCCGATATTTTATTGCCGGAAACCAGTTTTATGGAACGCTGGAATATTGCCTATCCTTGGGGCACCGGCAGCTATTTCATTTTGTCATCAAAATTGATTGAACCTGAATTCGAACGGCGTTCTGATTATGAATGGATACGTGAAGTGGCCGCAAAGCTGGGAGTTGAACAGGAATTCAGCCAAGGTCGTGACGAAAAAGCGTGGATAGCTCATATTATGGAATCTAATCGTCGAGCTATGCCAAAAGAAAATTTACCTACTTTTGAGGAATTACAACGGACAAACAAACATCTTTTCAAAATACCGCCTTATGTCGCTTTTGAAAAAAATATTCGTGACCTAGAAAATCATCCATTTCCAACACCCTCAGGAAAAATAGAGATATTTTCTAAGCGTCTATACGACATGCAACATCCTGAAATCCCTGCATTGTCACATTATATACCTGCATTCGAAGGGCCGGAGGATAAATTAACTGAAAAATACCCGTTGCAATTAATTACCTGGAAAGGGAAAAACCGCTCTAATTCAACCCAATATTCAAATCCTTGGTTAAAGGAAGTACAAACCCAGAGGTTATGGATTAATCCATTGGATGCGCAAAAACGCAAAATTAAACAAGGGGATTTAGTTCGGGTATTTAATGATCGCGGTGTTTCTATGATCCCGGCGGAGGTAACTCAACGTATTATTCCCGGCGTAGTGGCAATGCCGACCGGCGCATGGTGGCAACCGGATAAAAATGGTGTTGATTGGGGAGGTTGTGTCAATGTGCTGACATCATCCCGTAAAACCCCGCTTGCACACGGAAACTCTCATCAAACATTATTGGTTGAGGTCAATAAAGCATGAGTGAATGTATATACCCGTCATCTTTCAAGTTGCCTCTTTGTTGGCTGCACTCACTCACCCCGGTCACATAGTTCTCTATGCTCCCGGGGATTCGCTCCCTTGCCGCCGCGATCCATCTTGAAATCCATAGGGTATAGAATAATAAGGCTCGTCGCCGTAGTCGCAGTTAAAAGGCTGCGACTTCAGTCGCGAGTTATTTAACGTAATTTCTCTCAGACTTCGTTTTTTAATATTGATGTTGCAAATTGAGCAATCTCTGATATTAACTCGATTGTAAATAATCCTGCCGAGAAATAGCCCCCAAACCTTTTCTTTAAGTTAAAAAAATCATCGATCCTGCTCACAGATCGGCATATTTTCCTGAACAGGAGTGTCGAGAGGTACATCTATGTATCTAATTACTCTTTTATTTTTGTTTTTTAGTTGAAAAATTAACATCTATATAAAAATTGAACATATTAAGTTATAGGTTATATTTTATGTTATCCCATCTATCAGGAGGTAACCATGGCGGTACCAACGCTCAGGCATTTCATTAATAGTCAGTATGTTGAATCTAAAGGCTCCGAATATTTTGACCTAGTAAGCCCGGTCACAGGTGAAATCTATGCGTGTTCTCCTAACGCGACTGTAGCGGATGTTGATGAAGCTTATGCATCGGCTAAAGAGGCATTCAAGATCTGGAGGCGCAGTACACCGTCAGCACGTCAGCAGGCGTTGCTGGCATTAGCCGATGCGGTGGAAAAAAACTCTGAACGTCTGATCGAAGCGCAAAGCCGCAATACAGGGCAGCTCAAGCATCTGATTGCCTCTGAGGAAATTGCGACTTCAGTGGATCATATCCGTTTCTTCGCTGGCGCCGCCCGTTTTCTGGAAGGTAAAGCGACTGCTGAATATCTTTCTGATATGACGACCAGCATCCGGCGCGAACCACTGGGCGTGGTGGGGCAAGTCACGCCGTGGAACTACCCGCTGATGATGGCAGTATGGAAGATAGCGCCTGCGCTGGCAGCGGGTAATACCGTGGTACTCAAACCGAGCGATACCACGCCGGAAAGTACTCTGTTGCTGGCTGAACTGGCCGCTCCGTTCTTTCCTATAGGTGCATTCAACGTGGTGTTGGGTAATGCCAGCGCGGGTGCTTTGGTCGTTTCACACAAAACGCCAGCTATGGTTTCCATCACGGGTTCCGTGCGCGCAGGTTTGCAGGTTGCCTCTTCGGCGGCGGCTAATCTCACCAGAGCACATTTGGAGCTAGGTGGCAAAGCGCCAGTGGTTGTTTTCGCCGATGCAGATATGGACAAAGCGGTAGAGACCATTGCTACCGCGGGATATTTCAATGCGGGTCAGGATTGTACGGCAGCCTCGCGTGTGCTGGTGCATGACTCTGTTTACGATACCTTCGTCGCCAAACTGGTGGCGGCAGCTAAAGCTACCCGCTTTGGCTATCCGGAAGATGAAAAGGCGCTGTATGGGCCGCTCAATAATGCTCGTCAGCTGGAGCAGGTCAAAGGGTTCATTGCACGTTTGCCCGCGCATGCCTGTATCGAGACCGGAGGCCGTCAGGCCGAACGTTCGGGTTACTACTTTGAACCTACGGTAATTACCGGTCTGGAACAGCACGACGAAGCAATCCAGACCGAGATTTTCGGCCCGGTTATCACGGTGCAGAAGTTCCGCGATGAACAGGAGGCCATAGAGAAAGCTAACGACGTGAAATACGGACTGGCCTCCAGTGTCTGGACCCGCGACCATGGCCGCGCGTTGCGCCTGTCACGTGAACTCGATTTCGGTACCGTCTGGATTAACACCCATATTCCTCTTACGGCAGAAGCGCCGCACGGCGGCTTCAAGAGTTCCGGATATGGTAAAGATCTGTCGGCTTATGGCTTCGATGAATATACGCGTATCAAACACGTGATGAGTTCCAACGACTGACACAGGACATCCGCAATGATTCAGAATAGATCTCCACGCGACTTGGTGTCGCGTGCGCACCACGAGCTGTTTACTAACCGTGATGTAGGGGCGCTTGAGCGTTATTTTGCGCCGCATTTCATCGAACATTCCCCGTTGGTCAAAGAAGGCCTTGCCGGATTACGTGAGCTGGTCTGGACACATCCCGAACTGCGCCACGAAACGTATCGTGTATTGCAGGATGGTGATCTAGTCGCCATCCATGGTCGTTTTACGGGATTAGACGACTGGCCGTTGGTTGGTTTCGATCTGTACCGGGTTGCCGACGGCTTAATCGTAGAGCACTGGGACGGCCTGGTGCCGCAGGCTGCACCTAACGTCAGTGGCCGAACTCAGTTAGACGGCCCGACTGAAGCAGGCCATGACCATGACCGAGAGAAGAATCGCGAGCTGGTGGTCAACTTTTTTACACGTACCCTGATCGAGGGTCACTACGAAGAGCTTGGAAACTACACTAATGGTGAATTGTTTCGCCAGCACAGCCCCGATATTCCCGATGGTACGGCGGCACTCATCTCGTTTCTTGAGCAACTCAGGGATGAGGGGCAGGGCCTGCATTACGCTAAAATTCACCGTACGGTAGCCGATGGGCAGTTTGTTCTGACCCATTCGGAGGGGAGTATCGTCGGAGCGCGTCACAGCTACTTCGAGCTATGGCGCATTGAGAACGGCAAAGTGGCCGAACTTTGGGATGCTATCACCCCGGTACCGGAGGATGCAAAAGCGCTGCATCGCCACGGTATTTTTTAGAGTTGATCGATACCCAGCGCGAAGCTTGCGGTAGCGCCGCAACCGGATGCCCATACACAGGCAGATATGCTGGTTTCGACGCTGGATCGGTTACTTTTACCAGCTTTGGATAGCTATTCACATCCGGCGTCTGTCTGTTGAAGCTCGCTTATTTCAGATTGCTGAGGAGTTTTCATTTATGACTGAATCTATGCTAGCCAAAAGACGCAACGCGGCTATTGCAAAAGGCGTGGGCGTGACCACACAAGTCTATGCGGAGCGTGCAGAAAACGCTGAAATTTGGGACGTTCAAGGGCAACGTTATATCGATTTTGCCGCCGGTATCGCCGTGGTGAATACCGGCCACTGCCATCCGCGCGTCATCGCGGCAGCCAGAGAACAAATGGAACAGTTTACCCACACCTGTCATCAGGTGGTGCCCTACGAAAATTATGTAGCGCTGGCCGAACGTCTGAACCGTTTGGTGCCTGGTAATTTTGCGAAGAAAACCGTCTTTGTCACTACCGGGGCCGAGGCAGTGGAAAATGCCGTGAAGATCGCGCGTGCCGCTACCGGGCGCAGTGGCGTGGTAGCTTTCAGCGGCGCTTTCCATGGCCGTACCTTCCTCGGTATGTCATTAACTGGCAAAGTTGCACCGTACAAAATGGGGTTCGGCCCATTGGTTAACGACGTTTACCATGTTCCGTTTCCGGTCGGGCTGCATGGCATTGGTGTGGAACAAACGCTGAATGCGCTGGAAAATCTCTTTAAAGCCGACATTGAGCCCACGCGCGTCGCGGCCATCATCATCGAACCGGTACAAGGCGAAGGCGGTTTCTATCCTGCTCCTCCCGAGCTGCTCAAAGCGCTGCGTGAGATCGCCGATTGCCACGGCATTGTACTTATCGCCGATGAGATCCAGACTGGTTTCGCGCGTACGGGCAAACTGTTTGCCATAGAGCATCATGAGGTTGTTGCCGATCTGACCACTATGGCGAAAGGTCTGGCGGGCGGTTTGCCGCTGGCGGCTGTAACGGGACGGGCAGAGTTGATGGACGCTGTAGTGCCTGGTGGTCTGGGGGGAACTTATGGCGGTAACCCGGTGGCGATTGCAGCCGCCCATGCGGTGCTGGATGTGATCGAAGAAGAAAAGCTGAATGCGCGAGCGACACAGCTGGGAGAGCAGCTAAAACAGCGTCTGCATGAACTGCGACCGCGTGTCCCGCAGATTGCTGACGTGCGAGGGCTCGGGCTGATGATTGCGGTGGAGTTTAACCATGCGGACAGTCAGGAACCCAATGCCAGCTTTACCAACGCGGTACGTCAGAAAGCGCTGGAGCGTGGTCTGATCCTACTGATGTGCGGTGTACACGGCAACGTGATCCGTTTCCTTCCGCCGCTGACCATACAAAATAACGTTTTTCATGAAGCGCTCAACATTCTGGAGTCTGTGCTGCTCGATCTGACTGAACAATAGATAGAATCTGCTACCTCACAAGAGGGGATAACAATGCACTGGTATTTAAATGTATTAAAGAACTATGCATGTTTCAGGGGGCGAGCCAGGCGTAAGGAGTTCTGGTACTTTTTTTTGTTCCAGATCTTGGCTGTATTTATTATCTCTTTCCTTGAAAGCTACTTTGCCGTTGCCAATCCTGAAATTTATATGGGCTGGTTCAGCGCTGTCTATTTGCTGCTCACGTTTTTGCCCACGCTAGCAGTGAATGCCCGCCGCCTGCACGACATCAACTGTAGCGCTTGGTGGTTACTGCTGCATCTCATACCGTTTATCGGCACTGTTATCCTGCTGATTCTCGCCGGCCTGAAAGGGAGCCCTGGCAGCAATAAATACAGCTCAGAGAGCCGGACTCACTCATAGGGAAACTCTCCAGACCAAGTCAGCAGGTGATTTCAAGATCATGACAGGAGTGTTGAAATGACAATGAATAGAAGAGACTTTATTTCTACCGTCGCGACGCTCGCGGGGGCAGGAGTGCTTTCATCCGTATTTCCCAACTTATCCCTGCTCGCCAGGACCTTAACCGCGGCCGATGCTCCCGCCGTCAATGTTGATAAGCTCCGGCCAACACTGTTGAAGGATGCACAGCATAGAGCCAGCCGGTTGGGGCTGGATCCGCGCATCTGGAGCTGGCATAAAGACGCTGCTGCTGGCACCATGCCAGCCAATTATTATGAAGCTTCTTTGGCTGACTGGCCCACTTTTGGAAGCCTGCCTGAAGACCAGAACTGCGAGGTTGTGGTTATCGGCGGTGGGTTGCTGGGTGCTTCCACGGCATTGCATCTTGCTGAAGAGGGAGTGGACGTGATTCTGGTTGAAAAGGATAACATTGGTTCAGGCGCTTCTGGCCGCAACGGGGGACAGATAACCCCTGGGCTTGCACGCTGGGAAGCTAAGACCATACTGGAAAAACTTTCATTCGATGAGGCTAAACGCTTATGGCGTTTTGCCTCTGTTGAAGCGATGAATCTCGTGGATGAACTCCGTGAGCGTTATAGTTTCGAATGTGACCGCAAATATGGTCATATCACTGTTGCGGTGCACGCAGGCCACATGGGGCCGCTGGTGGCTAATGCCGATGCCCGGCGTCAACTGGGAGACACGGCGATGAAGGTTATCGGACCGCACGAATTGCAGGAAGAGTATGTGCGTTCGGGCATCTACCATGGAGCAAATGTCGACAGTATCGGTGGGCAGGTTCATCCTCTGGCACTGTTGCGTGGCCTGGTTTATGGTTTCGCCAGACTGGGTGGGCGAATCTATGACAGCACGAAAGTAAAGGGCATCAGGCAGGATGCTGGTGGTACAGTCGTAGAAACTGAGCGGGGAACTATCAGGGCAAGTAAAGCTGTGGTGTTGGGTGTGCATGTCTCCACGGGTGAGTTTATCTCTGGCCCTTCCACCACGGTGCCTTTTTTCTCCTACGTAGCGGTAACGCCGCCGTTGCCAGTGGATGTCAAAGAGCTGATCCCGTCGAATCTGCCGGTCTACGATACACAGTTACAGGTCGACTACTATCGTGCGGTGCGCAACAACCGCCTGCTGTTCGGTGGACAGGGTACTGGCAATTCTTGGTCACCGCGTGATGTGAACAACTATCTGCTTGAGCGTATCAGAACCGTGTTCCCGCAGTTGGAAAAAGCCGAACTAGAATATTCTTGGGGCGGGATCAGCGATCTGACCCTAAACGGTGCCACCGATGCCCGCAAGAGCGGCGACAGAGTACCCGTGTATATGGTACATGGCTGGAGTGGTCATGGCGTGGCGCAGACGGTGCGCATTGGCAAAGCTATCAGTGACGATCTTACCGGACGCAACGACGACTTTACCATGCTTACCTCCATTGCCCACGCGAGTATCCCGCTGGGTTCCTATCTCTCTCCGGTAGCCATTCCGTTGGCTAAAGGTATTCTGGGAGTGATAAGTACGCTTAATCCGGCAGAGATAGTTTCGTTCTGAGCAACAGGGCGTAGGGTTTCGGGAGCCAATGTCGGTTATATTTGCATTGGTTAATGATTATATGTGTGTTTTATACCCGTCATCTTTCAAGTTGCCTCTTTGTTGGCTGCACTCGCTCACCCCGGTCACATAGTTACCTATGCTCCCGGGGATTCACTCCCTTGCCGTCGCGATGCATCTTGAAATCCATTGGGTATATGCTGCCCCATGATCTGGGTCAATAAATATCTCAAATAGCGCCTGTGATAACGCGATACTAATGAGGAACATCAAATGGACCGTATGCTAGAAGGTAAGGTTGTCATTGTCACTGGCGGCGCAAGTGGCATCGGAGCAGGCATTGCTTTAGCTGCGGCGCGTCATGGCGCAGCAACCGTAATTATTGGCGATATCACTGATCAGCCTCGAGAGGGAGGAACACCAGTGCTTCAGCGTCTCAATTCGCTTGGTACAAAAGCCATATTCCACCGGTGTGATGTCACCTCGCGAAGCGAGATGGATGCATTGGTCGATGTCGCTACACCGTTCGGCGGTGTTGATCTGATGGCTTGCAATGCAGGAATTGCATTAGCTACCGATGGCCCACAGATTAGTGCAGATGATTTTCACAAGCTGCTTACGGTCAACTTGGATGGCGTTCTATTTGGCGCACAAGCTGCTGCTGAACAGATGATAAAACTAGGTAAACGCGGAAGTATTGTGGCAACGTCAAGTATGGGGTCCATTAGAACAGGACAACTTACAACCGCCTATTCCACTAGCAAAGCTGGCGTGAATATGATGGTGGCTGCACTGGCCGATGCCTTCGGGCCGTCAGGTATTCGTGTTAATGCAGTCTGCCCAGGACTGATCAATACAGCACTTCCTCTTTCCTCGCCGGAAGTGGCGAAAATGTTTGATGGGTTACGGGAAAGGATGCCTCTCCGAAGATTGGGAGAGCCGGAAGAGGTAGGAAATGCGGTCGTATGGTTAGGATCGGATCTCGCATCGTTTATAACCGGCGTATCACTGCTAGTCGATGGCGGACAAACGGTAGTACTGTGAGAACACGCATTTTTGAGCAGTTGATATATTCCAAAGGAGGGTAGGGTAAAATGGCTGTTTTTCAATTATACCCGTCATCTTTCAAGTTGCCTCTTTGTTGGCTGCACTCACCCCGGTCACATAGTTATCTATGCTCCCGGGGATTCGCTCCCTTGCCGCCGCGATGCATCTTGAAATCTATAGGGTATATATGCTGGAATTTTTTATATAGAATCAACAGAACCGAACATTTTCGCCAGTTTTACCAATTGAGCAATTTCATCATTGGAGGCGCCATTTCTGAGGATATCCAGTACCATCGTGGATTCAGCCAGATCGATACCAAGATTAAATGTCTTGATTTTACGCAGGAAAAAACCGCACTTTTTTACACCACTGACTGGACCTAGATTAGCCAGTATTTCTGGAACACCTTTTAAATATCCTTTATTGCTAGTTTTTTTATTTACCGAAAACTGAAATACAGGATATAAATTCTCTATTCCCCAATTTAATACAATGAGTTTATGATTTTCACCATACTTATTTACTGTTGGGCGGGTCACTCCTAATATATCAGCAACCTTACTGGACTTATAAACACCACCATATTCCCCAAGATGGGCAAGAAAAGCGTTTCTAGTTTCGATAAATTCTTCGTGTTCCTTCTTTTCCGGTGTGATATTTGCCACTATTTCAATATAGTTAGCTCGTCCTTTGACTTCTGTCCAAAATTCATCATCAGAGAAGGTTAACAACTGGGAAATACTTTCTGAATCTTTGTTTTTAAGCACATTAATAAAATGATCAGCAAGATTGATGATGCGTGCTTTGACCAGTTCAGACTGATCAAATCCGCTTTTCAGTTTTACTGTCCGGTCATTGGGTTGTTTTGCTGATGTTTCCATTAGCACCTCAATGGTATTTTACAATTTTGAAAATTAGCTTATAGGAAATTGTAAGATAGGAAAGCTTTTTCACCAATCTCTTTTTAAACAGTCATATTAGTTGGTGATGCGCTAACTCAGTACAGTTTTCCTTTTACTACTTTGATATTTCTATATTTTTAATCGTTTGTGAAAAAGTTTCAAAGTATAGAGATGAAGAGTTAATATCGGTTTATTTTGCAGTTTTGACGATAGTCATAATCCATATTTATTTTAAAATGAAGTTTTCCAGATAAAAGTGAACCTTATTATAGTATTAAAATCCAACTATACGAAAACATACTCTATGGAAAAGAGCATAATAATTTAATCAATTCCAGACTGAAAACAACTCGCAGGTATATTATAAGAGGATAGCTATGAAAATTTGTAGGATGAATTATAACGATCTGTCTGGTAATGGGCGAAATGCTAAATTTCACTGTTATAGCGTTGAGATATTTGACGTTTTTTCCGGTTAAGATCCATACGTCACCAGGTCTGAAAGAAAAATCGAAGTGGATGTGGATACTGGAGGTTGAAATTTACTAAGATTATCTACCGATAGTTCAATCGCAAAAATGGTGAATATTAGTTGACTTAGGCAAGGTTACAACTGATCCTTAAAATGCCAAGTTATCTAGCAAAATGGAAAAACCTGTTTAAATCTCACTTATCATATTAAACATAACCCAATAAAAAGGATCGTCAAAAGAAATAAGAGGTATATATGCATAGCCAAATTAATTCATTGCCCCAATATATGTTAGCGATCAGCATTATTAAGCCCGGAGGCCCGGAGAAATTGCATCTGGTTCAGGTTCCGCTGCCGCGGCCAGGAAAAGGCTACTTGTTGGTAAAAGTAGCGGCGGCAGGTGTTAATCGGCCTGATATATTTCAGAGAATGGGTTCTTACCCACCACCCCCTGATGCATCACCATTACCGGGTTTGGAGATTGCAGGAGAGGTGGTTGCCAAGGGTGAAGGTTGTGAACGCTGGAACCTTGGTGATAAAGTTTGTGCCCTTGTTGCCGGAGGCGGTTATGCCGAGTATTGTCTGGTACATGACTCCATTGCCTTACCCATCTATAGCTTGGATTTTGTTCAGGCAGCCGCATTGCCAGAAAACTTTTTTACCGTCTGGGCTAATGTTTTTCAGACTGGTAAACTGAAACAAGGAGAAAATTTGCTGATTCATGGTGGTACTTCTGGGATAGGTAGTGTCACGATTATGTTAGCAAAAGCCTTTGGCGCCAAAGTTATTACTACCGTCGGCTCTGATGAGAAAGCTAAAGTTGCACACAGTTTAGGTGCTGACTTTGTTATTAATTACCATAAAGAAGATTTTGTTGATCGAGTATTGAAAATCACAGGTAATCATGGGGTTGATATGGTTGTTGATTTAATCGGTGGTGATTATGTCAATAAAAACTATAAGGTTGCTGCTAAATTCGGGAGAATTATTCAAATTGGTATGATGAAAGGAGACCCTGAAAATCTTAATCTGATGCCCTTAATGCTAAAACGTCTGACTCACACAGGTTCTACATTACGTTCTCGCAGTGTAGAGGAAAAAGCAGAGATAGCCAGGGAATTGGAACAACAGGTCTGGCCATTATTGAAATCAGGAAAAGTCAGTCCACTAATTTGTAAAGTATTTGATCTGAAAGATGCTGCTGATGCGCATCGAATGATGGAAGCCGGTGATGTTATCGGCAAGGTTATGCTGGTAAATGTATCATCTTAATAGTACTTCTGCTTAAATCAGGGCTATTTTAACTTGTAGCCCTGCATTCTATCTACTAACCTTTTCGCGTTAGAATAAACACCTATATTTAATAAGGTTAATGACAAATAAATCTCTATTTTTTGATTGGTTTTTATTCGTTCTTTGTCCTTGCGCACAAAATCAGAATTTATATTCAACGTCATTGTTAATATTTTAACAAATATAGTCTATATCTATTAACAAATGATCATTTATAGATATGTTAATGATTGATCTATTACACCTGATAGATTTTTCTGAATATCTGGAATAATGAGGTATGACCAGCTATTGATAAGTTAGGTGGCATATAATTTTCTGTCTGCCTATCAGAGGATGATAGTAATTTCATTAACAAATAAAGAATTTCAGAATCTCTCTGTTGCTGACAGCCGTTTTTGTTAGTTGGAAAAGGGTATGTGATTATGACCAAACAGTTTACTTCGCACTTAAACATTAATGCGTTGTTTTTAGGCCCTAAATCAGAAAATGCGGTTTTTTTTAGAGAAATGATGGAATATGCCGTAAGTGAGCACATGCACTGGCGTTCTGATTTTCACCCAGAAGATCCCGCCTTGGTAACCTCAGTTGATCGTTACGCACCTGATTATAGAGAAACCCTTTATCGGACAGAAGGTATTCTGAACCAGCTATCTGCCAAACTGAAAAACACCTCTGTTCCCTGGTTTTCTCCTCGTTATATGGGGCATATGAATGCCGATACCTTGATGGTTTCCAATCTCGCTTATGTTATGGCTATGATGTACAACCCGAACAATTGTGCCCACGAGTCATCACCGACAACAACGGAGCTAGAAATTGAAGCAGGACTAGATTTATGTCAGATGTTTGGTTATGACCCTCGCCGAGCCTGGGGACATATCACATCGGGCGGAACTGTCGCCAATTATGAAGGGCTATGGGTTGCACGTAATTTAAAAACCATTCCTCTTGCTATGGCACAGCACCCGCAATCCAGTGATTTGGTTGCAAATAAATCAGAACAACAACTGTTGAATATATCTCCATCAGACATTCTGGATTTAACGGATGAATTAAAAAAGCGGGGCATTTTCGAAGAAGTTCGTGAACTTTCTTGCCGTGGTGTTGGGATAAAACAGGGAATGTTTGGCAAAGTCTTGGTGCCGCAGTCGAAACATTATTCATGGATGAAAGCAATGGATGTTCTAGGGATTGGTCAACAGCATATTGTGCCATTGCCGGTCGATGCAAATTATCGTACCGATGTTGAAAAAATGCGTGAAATTACGTTCAGTCTGATAGAGCAGGGAGAACCTATTCTAGCTATGGTAACCGTAGTTGGAACTACGGAAGTGGGTGCCATTGATCGAGTTGATGAAGTTATTGCGTTGCGTAAAGAGTGTGAAGAGCGTTATGGCGTCTCATTTTATGTGCATATTGATGCTGCTTATGCAGGTTATGCCAGCGCAATGTTCCTTAATGAGCGGGGAGAGTTTATGGAATATGATGAACTTATCCGCCGTTATCGTGAATTGGCAATCATTCCGGAAGATATTATTTGGCCTAAACCTGAAATTTATCAAAGTTTCCGGGCCATGTGTCAGGCTGATTCAATCACCGTAGATCCTCACAAAGTTGGATTTATTCAATATGCAGCCGGTGCGGTATGTATGAAAGATAGGCGTATTGTTGACCTAATTTCCTACCGTGCAGCTTATGTTTTTGAAGATGTTGATACTCAACAGGATCAAACCGTTAACCGGCGTGTCGTGCTCGGTGCTTCTATTATGGAGGGATCTAAAGCCGGAGCTATCGCCGCCGCAATTTGGGCTGCGCATCGATTGGTTCCACTTAATATCAGTGGCTACGGAAAAGTAATTGCTGCCGGTATTGTGACGGCCAATTGGATGGTTAAAAAACTTTTAACCACAGAACCATTGGTTGTTGATAAACGCCGGTTTGAAATTCATGCCATGCCGAATCCTGATTTCCATATGGTCAATTTTACTTTTAAAGAGCAAGGAAATGATGACTTAATGCATCATAATCGTCTTAATAAACGGATGTACGAACTTTGTTCATATGCCTCTGGACGCACTTATACCAATGATTTTTTGACTTCTTCCACCTCCCTTAGTTATGAAGAGTATGGTGATACTCCCTGGCATTATGTTGAACGTTGCGGTTTTGCCCAAGAAGAATGGCAGAAAGTCCACAGTTTATATGTCTTACGTGCTGCTGTGATGACTCACTGTTTACATAATGCTGACGATTTTGACGAGTATTGGGAAAGGCTCCAGAAAATTTTTATTCAAAAACTGACTCAAATTGTTGATGAAGAAGAAAAAAAGAAAGTGGCCTGATTTTCTATTATTAAATATTTGCTGTTGATTCGAAGGGAAAAAACGTGAAGAACCGTACTTTTGGCAGTACTTTTATCATAGCAGGAACAACCATCGGCGCTGGTATGTTGGCCATGCCATTAGCAACCGCCGGTGTAGGATTTGGCGTAAGTTTGATCATGTTGGTTAGCTTGTGGGTTTTGATGAGTTACACCGCGTTATTGCTGGTTGAAACTTACCAATATGAATCCCCTGATACGGGGTTAGGGACACTTGCTCAACGTTATCTTGGCAACGGTGGCAAAATGTTAGCCGGTTTCAGCATGATGTTTCTAATGTATGCATTAACATCAGCCTATATTAGCGGCGCCGGGGAATTACTGACAGTCAGCCTCAACAAATGGCTGAATCTATCTCTTCCTGCCTCAGCAGGTGTTATCCTGTTTACAGTGATTGGCGGAGGAGTTGTTTGTATTGGCACCAGTTCAGTAGATATGGTTAATCGGGTTATTTTCAGTGCAAAAATTATTTTCCTAGTATTGATGTTGGGGATGATGATGCCGCATGTTCAGCATATTAACTTACTGACCATGCCATTAGAACAAGGATTAATACTATCTTCAATTCCTGTGATATTCACATCGTTTGGTTTTCACGGTAGTGTTCCCAGTATTGTGAAATATATGGATGGCGATATCCGTCGACTCCGCTGGGTGTTTATCATCGGCAGCGCAATTCCGCTACTTGCTTATATCCTCTGGCAATTGGCGACACTCGGAAGTATTAATTCCAGCACATTCGTCGATATCTTAGCTGAAAACGCAGGGTTGAATGGCTTATTACACAGCATTCGCGAAGTTGTTGCTTCACCGAAAACTGAGCTTGCAGTACAAATGTTTGCCAACCTGGCGCTCGCAACCTCATTCCTCGGTGTCACACTTGGCCTGTTTGATTTTCTGGGTGATCTGTTTAAACGCAGAAATAGCGTAGCCGGGCGTATGCAAACTGGTTTGTTAACTTTCGTTCCGCCGTTGATTTTCGCGCTATTTTACCCAAAAGGATTTGTGATGGCGTTGGGATATGCCGCGGTCGCGCTATCAATTTTGGCGTTAGTATTGCCTAGCCTACTGGCATATAAATCCCGTCAACAAAATGAACGTCGATATCGGGTACCTGGCGGTAAACCTGTACTCTTGCTGGTATTTACCTGCGGTATTGCAGTAATAGCAATCCAGATTGGCATAGTGAGTGGAATGTTGCCGGAAGTAGGGTAGACACTGGGTTATCGAAGATAAGTTCTTTTTTGACCTAAAGCGTATTCTCTGACAGACTGCTAGCATAATAGACCTAATTAGCGGAGGCAATTATGAATCATACCCGTTACGAAACTGATGTGGTCGCTTGGGCAAATGAGCAGGCAGCGTTATTACGTGCCGGTAAACTCTCTGAGATTGATATAGCCAATATTGCTGAGGAGATCGAAGACGTGGGCAAGAGTGAACAGCGTGAATTGGCTAGCTGCATGGCAGTATTAATTGCTCACTTATTAAAATGGAAATACCAGCCAAGTCATAGAGGAACAAGTTGGGAAAGAACAATTAAAGCGCAAAGAAAAGAGATTCTTTATGGTTTAAAAGAATCACCTAGTTTAAAGACAAAGTTAGATGATTCAAATTGGGTTGATGTTGTCTGGTCTAAAGCCGTTGCCTCAGCAATGAACGAAACCGGGTTAGACGTGTTTCCCGATATATCCATTTGGGGTATGTCCCAGATACTGTCCCCTGAGTTTTATCCGGAAAACAATTAAGGAGTTAGATCATCATGGCGAAAGAATTATTTACTGCCACAGTAAAATCTGTAGCTGGATTGAAAGTTGAATGTACATCAAGAGATTTCTCCTTTTATTTGGATGAACCGCGTAATTTAGGTGGTACTGATCAGGGGATGAATCCAGTTGAAGCTTTACTCTGTTCTCTCGGGGCCTGTAAATGTATCGTAGCAAAGGCTTTTGCTAAACTGCACAAAATCAACTTAATTGATATTCACGTTGATCTGGAAGGTGAGCTTGATACTGATGGTTTCACTGGTAGAAATAAACAAGCGAAATTAGGTTTCTCCAAAATA
Organism: Photorhabdus sp. S10-54; assembly: GCF_963878145.1. NCBI lineage: Bacteria > Pseudomonadati > Pseudomonadota > Gammaproteobacteria > Enterobacterales > Morganellaceae > Photorhabdus > Photorhabdus sp. S10-54. Next base: position 64,406 of record NZ_CAWNXG010000026.1, read on the forward strand.
GTGACAAAATTTCATATTAAAGCTGATAATAGTGAAGAAGAAATTCATGCCTTTGTCGACTTTATTAATAGAACCTGCCCGGTTCATGATACTATCGAAAATGCACCAAGTTTTGTCACTGAAATATATTGCGAATAAGATAAATTCTGAGTTGAAATAATTCTGAAAAGGAAAAATCATTTAAGTTAATTTAAAAATCCCTCTACTTTACAGTAGAGGGATTCGTTATAAAGTTAGGTAAATCAATGTTTATCTATCTCTTTATCCCATTGATAACAGCATAAGAAATAATTACTATTGTTTAATGACGTAAACTGTAGTTATATTACAACTTACATTTTCTATACCAACTTTAATATTTAAACCCTGTGCATAAGCCTGGCTTAATAGCTTGTTAATGTTATCAGCGCTTGATCCTGACCAAATATAACCTGGTTTTCCACAGTTACCGGCTAAGCTTCCACTGAATGTATAAAAATAATGTGCAGGATTGTCCCAATCAGCTTTAATTTCTGCGACTCTGACAATGCCACTATTCGTTTCCGCAGAAAATGCAGGGGCGCTAATCATACCAATGAAAATAAATAACATAGATATCAATTTTTTCATATTCTACTCCTAGTTAATAATAAAGAAAATCTGACGCATTTGAAGTGTAAATTATGCAAATAATCTTTGCACCAACTTCACATTAATATAATAAGTGCCTCACATGATAAATAATGCCAAAATTTTTTTCATTAAAATTAAGTAATTGATAAAAGTAACATGGTAATCTTTATCTATAAAAATAACATCAACATTGTTTGAAATAATAAAAAACCTCTACCTACAATGGTTCATAACCAATTCACCAACTAATTATATTAAAACAACAAAAATCCATTCTCATAACAAACTATTTATATCAATATAATTTTTATGATGAAGATGAAATGATTAATCATCTGTTTAAATAAAATAACAACGATGAATTATTTACTTGATAAATATGTTTTAATATCGCTTTCTCTACTGGACTCTAAGAAGAAAAATTTTTAACAAATCACTTCTATTAAAAAATTTTTAACGTAGAAGTATATATTTCTGGTGTATCCCATTACACTATTAAATAGTTAATATACCCGTCATCTTTCAAGTTGCCTCTTTGTTGGCTGCACTCGCTCACCCCGGTCACATAGTTTATCTATGCTCCCGGGGATTCACTCCCTTGCCGTCGCGAAGCATCTTGAAATCCATTGGGTATATACATATTATTATTCTAGTAAAAGGCTTCATCGATATGAATAAATCATTGTGCAATTCAGAATCAACATTAAAATCTTATTTAGGTATAGGAAATGAGGGAGTATCTGATAACCTTGTAGCGGTACTTAAAAGCAATTGTGACAATTATCAGTCGTCAGTAAAAAAATTCATAGAACTGCTTGAGTATATTCAAAATAATAATATTCACACGAAACCATTTAATGAATTAGTTTCGCTTCATGAACTTGTAACTCCACATGATTGCGCTGTAGTTTCTATGCTATCAATTCATTTTAATTTAGCCATCGGCACTATCGCTAACTTAGGAATGCAAACTCCATATGTGGAAGATCTTTACCAAAAACTTTGTTCAGGTCGTGCCATTGGAGTATATCTGGCGACTGAGCTAGCTCATGGGAATAATCTAATCGCAATCGAAACACAGGCTAATTATCTGCCGGAAAAAGGCGTATTCATGTTGAATTCACCTAGCCCAAATGCATATAAATTTATGCCTAATACCATGCCTTGTGAATTACCTAAAGTGGCTGTAATTTTGGCTCAGTTAAATGTATCAGGAAAGAAATATGGTATTTTCCCATTTATTCTTCCTCTATCTGCAAATGGAAAATTAACTCCTGGCGTTAAAATTACTCCACTTGGAGATAAGCCAGGGCTTTATTTAGATAACGCAATAACTTCATTTGATAATGTCGAAATTCCTTTTGAAGGGATCCTTGCGGGCAATATGATAACACTGACCAGGGAGGGTAAAGTATCATTGCATACTAAAGAATTAAGAGAAAGATTTTCGTTAATTACAAATAGAATACATTCAGGCAAGTTATGCATGGCAATGATCTCAGTTACAGGGGCCAAATCAGCTCTTCATATAACTAGCACATATGGAAATAAACGAAAAACATTCGGTTACTCAGGTACTATGCCAATAATTAATTATTCTCATTTCAAAGAAGGTATTGCTTGGGATACCCTGAGCACAATCACTCATGCGTTATACTTAAGAGAATTAATAAGAAAAGTTTCAGCTATATTATCAGAATCAGTTAAAAACTTTAAGTTTTCAGATGAACTACTTATTGAAATCATTACTACCAAGTCTCTGTGCACATGGCGTACACAAGAAATATTAATTAATTGTCGTGAGCGTTGCGGCGCACAGGGATTATTTACTGTTAACAAGATATCCCATTATTTGATATCTAATTTTGGTACGATTACTTCGGAAGGTGATAACCTTGTATTATCACTAAAAGCCGGAGGGATGATCATTCTCAATAAGATGAAAGAAATAGAAAAAACATCTTTCCAACATAATCTATTTCCCATTTTAAATGATTATATGAACTTTTTATATAAAAAACTAAATGGATTAACAGTGAGTAACAATAAAAAAATAAATTTAGATATGCTTAATAAGCATAGTAGGGATTTTCTAGAACTAAGCCAAACATATGCCGTTTTATCCGTGGTAACGACCATTATTGATACATACCACAACAATAATGATGATGATTTTTATATGATCATCGAAGGTTATCTTCTCGACTGGATTCATCGTAGCATGAGCAATCTCCTGAGAAGTGAAGTGATCAATTTACAAGAATCTAAAAAAATAGACGAGAGACGCATTGAATATATACGTCAGCATGCAGACAGAATAAATGATTATATTTCCAGTTTTGGCGTGGATAAGGCTGGAATCGAAACGCCAATATCCAGTGATGATTATATTTCCTGGTATGCAAATAATCACCATCAATTAAAAAACAATTAACTATAAAACAGGTTTAAATGCGAGACACTGTTGTGAATATATAGAAAAAATTCGGTGGCCAGCTAAAAGGTCACCGTTAATGAAAGGGCGATTACCTATAACTCTATGGATTTCAAAAGTTGCCGATAATAAGAAAAGGCTTACGGATACCCGCTTTTTCAGCTTTCCTGCACTGATAATCGAAGTCGTGATATGCATGTTGCATCCGCTGAACTGTAGAATAACCATGAATGTTGAAAGAGGTGCTGCATAGCCAGTTTCATTTTCAACTTTCTGTAGCATTTCGACATCAACGTCTGATTTGACCACAAGCGGCCTGCCAGTGGTTCTACCATCATGCATTTTATGCATCACTCCCTCATATTTTTCTTCAAGTATATTATCGTTATAACTTAGCGCAATAATCATGCCATGAAGTGAGCCTGTTACTCTGTTTACTTCTTTAATGTTAAAGAGAACCGGCAAATTCTCTGATCTTAATACAGGGGCTATTGGCATATGGTCATCCCGGCCATTAAGAATGGTTAATTTCTTGCTTCAACTCACCAGTCGGTAAACACAGCGTGGAGTTTGACATTGAAATGAACGCCACCACCAACAATCAGGTTTTCAACTTTTTCACTAGCAATGAGTTTTACCAAGTAAGTTTCTAAAAACTTGTTAGCAATATAGGAAGAAATAACACGGATCTCATATTGACTTAATCCATTTAAGTACCGCAGCAACCACAACGGCATTCTCACATGCTTCACGGCCATTTCCTGCATATATTTAACAGAAAAGCCATGTAAAAAATGCTGATGCTCACTTTTTTCCAAAAGAATTTCTGACGGAAACTTCTTTATCCCCAATAGGGTAACAGGATTACGAGAACTGCTCCATTCAAGCTGGATTTTATCACGTTCGTGGTAATACACCTTCTTTTTAGAAAAATTTTCATCATTAACGCCGGGTAGGAAAGATTTGATATCACTTCTAATAGCTGACATCAAACCACATTTCTTATTTGACAGAAAACCATCGGATAATTTTATTATAATTAGGTTGAGTTTATTAAGTTTATTATCGTCTAACAGGCGTGTTATTTCCGTTTCGTAACCAAGTGACTTATACCCTATAGATTTCAAGATGCATCGCGACGGCAAGGGAGCGAGTCCCCGGGAGCATAGAGAACTATGTGACCGGGGTGAGTGAGCGCAGCCAACAAAGAGGCAACTTGAAAGATGACGGATATATATTCGTCTTTCAACGGCGAAAACCTGTATCGGCGTGGGCAAATAATATTCCGCATGAAAGATCTGCTGCGGAAATTCTTTTCACCCGCTGTAGGGTCTTTATGCAATCTGCCAATGCTTTGTTTTTATCAATTACCACGGTATAGAGAGATGTCGATTCATAATCATCTCCCGTACCATCAGTAATCAATATATGATATTTTTTAGGTAGATTGTTTTCTTTATGATGTTCCCAGGCTTCAATGATGCCATTTATCGCATGGGTAGCATGATGGTTTATTTTCAATTCATACAGATTGACTCTTTTTATGAATTTCTCAAATATTTCTCTATCGTTGCCACATAAAGCCTTTATAGTATGGTTATAATCAATCTCGCCAAGAAAATTAATGACATTCAATTCATCAACGTCATATTTCATCAATTTCAATATTGTGTGGATGGGAACATATTCTCCATCTTTTGAGCGACTCTCTTTTTCATCTTCAATGGCAAACATATCATCGGCATTATTCCATATGACCTCTGAAGCATTATGCCCTAAAAAGAGACATGCGTTCTTATAATGCTCTCTTTTTTTCATCATCGTGCTCATTGTTGGTTTCCATTATATCGAAAGTTCATTAAATGTACTCTTTTATGATATTAAGAACCTTATTGATGTCCTCAACCGTGCGTCCATAGTTAATAAAAAAACGTAAACGAGCTTTATTCTCAGGCACGGCTGGATGCAAGATAGGTTGCACATTGATTAAATTCTCCCTTAGCTTTTGATAAATATAGATACATTTATTTTCGTCGCCTATCATAAGAGGGATAACTGGGGTATCTTTACTGAATCCTGTATCTAAGCCAAGTGCATTCGCTTTATTAACGAAATATTTTGATAATTCTTGTACTTCATGAACTCTGTATTTTTCCTTTTGTATCACTTTAATGGCGGTAAGCGCCGATGCGGTAACAGCCGGTGGCATGCCTGTGGTATAAACAAAACCCGGCGTCATATACCGTAGATAAGTTATAAAGGATCGCTTGCCGGCGATATAACCACCACAGCTTGCAAAACTTTTACTAATTCCACCCATACAAATATCTATTTCAGATGGCATGACATCGCAATGTTCACAAACACCCCGTCCACTTTCTCCCACAACTCCAATGGAAAGACATTCATCTACCATCAACAATGCTTTATGTTTTTTCTTTATTTCAACAAATTTCTTCAAATTAGGAATATCACCATCCATGCTATAAGCACCTTCTATAAAGAGCATGACTTTCCTGTAATATTTCCTTTTCTTATTAAGAAGTTCATCAGCCATTTGCCAATTATTATGCGCAAACGGTAACATGTCTGCCTGAGACAAATTTCCGCCCTGGAGAAGGCTGTCATGGCTATATTCATCGTACAAAATGAGATCGCCACGCTGCATTAAATGACCAATAACGGTCATGTTAACTGTCTTTTAAGAAGTGGGCGGAATAATGAAACTCGAATCAGCACTAAAACATTTCAGTCCAAAAGGACTGGCAATCAATAATTCGTCTAAATGCACGTCAACAGACCGGATCACGGGTACTGATATCATGGCAGCGTTATGGAGCGCTATAGCAGCGTTTCTGACGAATACAAAGATGAGAGTAGAGATTGTGATCGCGAAGCGTTTTTGAAAGCAGTAAATACCCCTCACCCTAATGGCAAGTGGGGGGGATTTATTGAACAGGAGAAAAAACGCCAGGAACTTATGCTCAGAGTTGCAAAAGAGTGTGAATCTTCTCAGTGATTTGTTTTTCTCTTTTGATTAATTGTTCGTTATCCGCAGGAATTATTTCAGAGGCTATTTGACATTCTGAAAAGAGAATATCTTTCAGGGCATCTTTTTGTACGGGTGAAAGTAGTTGTAACATTGCAATCACGATCCGCTCTGTAGCTGTGATGCTGATTTCCAGCTCGCGGACAGCTTCATTAATTGTTCTGCTCATTAGTTCCTCTTTCTATTAGCTATGGTTACTTGTCGAGATTTAATCATAGCCGATAGGGGAATTCCCATAACGGAACGAATTCAATTGATTATGGGGGCTGCGCATGGCGTGGTCTTTTTTGCATTAGTCACAGTAAAATTTCTCTAAAGGTGATAAACATGAGTGTTCTATTTGGATATAGCGAGATAAAAACCATGATCACCTATGAGGACTTACAAAAAACCGCAGAGGAAGCCAATGAAAAAAGATTCACCCACGTAGAGATATTGAGGGGGTGTATTAGTCATTTTATTGAACAATATGAACAATCTCTTGCAATAGTCGATCGGACTTTCAGGGATCACAAAGGCCAGCAAGAGAAAATTGTGACACTGGGTATTAACGAGAATGGCATATTCAAAGAAAAGCATTTGCATGAACTCAAGCTATCTGATGACTTTAGTTTGTCGTTTGTTATCAAAACTGTTATCACAACGAAAGACCCTCAATCTACATGGATTGCATCCCCAATAACGATAAGCAGGCAATCTGGGGTTGTCACGTTTGTTTTTACTGGTAGCTCTGAAACAGTATCATGTCGTATTCCGCAGGGGAATTTATTAACTGTCTACAGCGAGGCGGCTGAAACTTTGAAGCTAATGACCATGGATCTTATTAAGCAAACCGCTCCAGAATAACCGCCCTCTTTTTTATAATCTATTGAAATCTTGCCGATATCGGAATTCCGATAACGGCATCCTATTAACTCATTCACGGAGCGAACATAGCTCACCCCCACGGACGCCCATTTTATGGGGGTGGATATGAAACTCATGGACAAGCAGCCTGATATATGGATGCAGCTATGATTATGGCTGCTGTCAGTCAAAGAACAGGGTATAGGTGCAATACTATCGGGGACAATGGCTTTTCTCAGGGGTCGCTATAACGGCGGGGGATGGCTGCGTGTCTCAATTGATGCCTTTATGTGTGCCATGTTCGCGTGGT
>NZ_CAWNXG010000027.1:0-63818 GCF_963878145.1 Photorhabdus sp. S10-54
GGCATATTTGAATTACAGGCGGCGGGACTCGTCGTTTCTGCCCATGGAGGCCTGCGTAAATCCGTCGCACAGACGGCTGCGGCCTAGGAAGTGGGAAGCCTCGCCGTTTACGGCGGGGAGCAGTCACTAGGTGGCAGATTATTGACAAAGTGCTGGTTTTTTATCTGGCACGTTGTTTTAATTAAGTTCCGTTCACCAAACGGAGCTTGCCGCTATGTTAAGAACACCCCCTCTCCAGACTTTCCCGCCAGAAACGCTCTCGCTTGACGAGCTGGTGCTCAAAAATCATCTGGTCCGTAAAATCGATGCCACCATTGATTTCGAATTTATTCGCGAATTAGTCGCGCCTTTGTATTGCCACAATAGCCATCGATCCGGTCAGGTTGATTAAAATGATGTTACTTGGCTACTTATTCGTGATCCCCAGTGAACGCCGTCTGGTACAGGAAATTCAGGTCAATGTGGCTTACCGCTGGTTTCTGCGCCTCGGATTGACCGAGAAGGTCCCTGATGCCTCAACCCTGAGTCAAAATCGCTGCGCAAAGGACGCACTAGCGAAGAGAACGGCTACCCACCTTTAATTTCCTAAGCTTTACCTGCTATTGGGGTAAAGCTGCAAGCGGTTTCTGGCGACTGAAACTAACCAGCCGTAAAGATCGCTTTTCAGCCAAACTCAAAGGCATGAAGCAATATCTTAGGAAGAACTTGAACGCGAAAGACACCTTGAGTGTTGTCAAGAATGTGATCAGAGTAATTAAAGGGTGGGTCAACTACTACGGAGTTTCCGACAACCAAAGACGAGTTGGTCAATTTCTGGAACGATCCAAACGGATCAGCCTGCAATGGCTAAACCGTCGAGGGGGGAAACGTCGTGTTACCTGGGACAGACTGCTTCGTGCTCTTAAAGCCATAGGTTTTCCTGCAAATTGGAAAACGGTATCGATGTTCTAGCTCACCGAATATGTGCGGGGACTCTGATCTATCGGGAGCCGGATGCGGTAGTTCAGCATGTCCGGTTCTGAGGAGAGGCCTACCTAGGTGACTGGGTAGGTCTACTCACCCAGGAGAGCGTAAAATCTATGGTCACCCCCGTTTTTGCAACCAGACTCTTATTAAAAAAATAAGCGTTTAAAAATATTCTGTCAGGCGAAGTTAGGAATTTCACATTTGAGATATTCTTTTATCTTTGATTGCAGATTTAGCACCTTTAATCAGAGTATGTGGCATATGCATATTTTGCTGATTTATTTGTTGCTCAATATGTTGCACCACATAGGCGGCATCCTGATCGATCCCGAGAAAACGTCCAGAACCCCATGTATATAACCACGGCAAACCAATAAATGTGACATCTGGATCGATGGTAATACCACGGTCATGTTTTGGATAACCATTGGCTTGAAAAATATCTAAATCAATCCATGAATAATCTGGTTTAAAACCAATACACCAGATCACTGAGGTGATATTTTCTTTTACTAAGTCAATGTGTGTGATTTCTTGCTCAGGCCGCCAAACCGGTTGATATACCGATGCAGGTTCGTCGGTTGCAATATTGTTTTTTTCTAAATACTCATCAATCGAGGCATTAATGCGATTATAAGTGGTATCGGCAAGGTCTAGGTTTTCTGATAAATCTGGTCTAAACCAGAATTGGCCCTCTTTAAAGTCATCAAAATGTCCGAACAGTTGCATACCTTCTAAGGCAAATTTACGCAGGTCAATATCACGCCCGCCGTCACGCCCTGTGACATAGTGGTTGGTACTGTTACGTACTTTTTCACTATAGCGATGATGTTTGACAGTCGTTTCGTAATAACCCATATCAAACAGCCATTTCACCACATCTTTACCGCGATAGAAGCGAGCACAACGTGGTGCATTGCCTGTCGATAAATAGACTTTTTTGCCTGCCAGATGTAAATCTTCGGCAATCTGTGCACCGGATTGCCCTGACCCGACCACCAACACTGCACCTTCAGGCAGTTGATCTGCATTTAAATATTCTTCCGAATGCATCACTTTCACATGTTTAGGCAAGGTATCGCTTAGTTTTGGATAAATCGGGGTGTGATACCCGCCTGCTGCAACGACAAGCTGTTTGGCTGTGGTTGTACCGTGATTGGTTTCAATGACAAACTTATGCGTTGCCACTTTTTTCACATGTTTTACCTGAATATTTAAAATGGCGGGAGGATTAGTTTTTTCAATAAATTCGTCAAGATATGCCACAATCTCGTACTTTTTCATAAAGCCGTCAGGATCGTTCCCCTGATAAGGATGTTCAGGCAATAGACACTGCCAGTTTGGTGTCACCAAGGTAAAATTATCCCACCGTTTATGGCGCCAGCTATGAGTCAACTCGGATTCTTTTTCCAATACCACATGGTCAATGCCCGCTTTTTGCAAATAGTGACTGATACATAAACCTGCCTGACCACCACCAACAATGACCACATCATAATTTGGCTGTAACATTTGATTTTGGATACTTAACATGGGATATCCCTCTCATTGATTCGTCATTTCAATAACTTCAATTTGATCTTCTGGACTTAGCCCGAAGAATTTGGCTTGGCGTTTGATTATCGCCAGATTGTCCACGGCTGAACTACAGAAAAAGCCATAACGTGCCAGTACCCTTTCCGAGGCGGCATGCAGACCATTTTCAACCTGATGCAAGAACTGCATACTTGGGTAACGCTGACCAATGGACAGATATTCATAAATCACCGTTGAGGGGGAGTAATATTGAATCAGCTCCCCATTAGGCCATTTCACAGTAAAATTCACACTGGGCATAACATCGACTCCTGCTGACTTTTAGGTTTAATCTGTATGGATTGAGCTTGTAATTTTTTTAACGCATCGGCATAACAAAAACCGGTAAACATCTGGCGGTTAAAATCCCAAAATATTCCGTCTTGCTGCTGCTGTTGCACGGCAACTACGCCACTGACATTGGTTTCACCAATCACCGCGCAGGCAATATCCTGATGGTGAAACAACGCGATAATGTCTTCACATTCATTTGTATCGGCCGTCAGTAAAAAACCAAAACTGGGGAAGATTTGTAGCCATTTAAACCAGTCCACATCATCAGGTTTAGGAATGGCATCTAAATTGATATGTGCCCCCGATGCCGTGGCTTCGAGCAGCATCAATAAACTGCCTAAGATACCGGCATTGCTAATATCACGGGCAGCATGAACCAGATTTGTCTCCGCCAATTGCGGCAGCAAGGCAATTTGTGACTGTAAAATGCGGTCAGACACTCGTTCAAAGCATTTCCAATAAGTGGTATTGGGGTGGAATTGCCCTTTTAGATTTAAAGCAATCAGAATTTTTTGTTGTGGTTTGACATGCAACACCGAGAGCAGTTTTCGTGCTATGCCTTGAATCGCAACGGATAAAGTGGGCTGATAAACTACCCCAATATTGGTATGTCCTCCGACCAGTAGTACGCTATAAGCACGACAAGCATCCTGCATGCCTTGCATTAACAATTGGGCATGTTCGCTACTGGTATGCCAAAAACTGTTCACCACTGACAATGCCCGACCACCCATTGCGGCAATATCACTAATATTCGCCATGACCGCTGACCACCCCGCAAAATAAGGATGATTGGTCACAAAACTGGGTAACATGCCTTCACAGGCGTGCAATACATATTGACCATTTAGTGGCACAGCTGCGGTGTCATCTCCGGGATAGGCATATAAGCTATCCAATGAATCCACATGGCAAGTTGTGTTAATTGAAACATGGTGAGCAATCGCCTGCTTGGAGTGCATAGCGGGTGTATGTTTTAATATTTCGAGTAATTGATTGAGTTCCATCATTGCGTCTCCTTTTGCATATAGGCTTGCATCGGGACATGCGGTAACGGATAGTTTTCAATCTGTGCCTGCATCAGCACATGTGGAATGTTGGCAACGGTTAACTGATACAAACTATCCCAACACAACCGTTGGAAATAGCGTTCATTTTGACTTTGCACGGTGGCTAAAAAAGTACGGCATCCCAGGTTTTTGGCGGTCGATACCGCGGTATTGATTAACGTTTTACCAATGATATGGCGACGTCGATATAAAGGTTCTACGCATAAACGCCCGCCATACCACGTCTGTTCGCTATCAGGAAAAATCCGTACTGCGCCAATCACTCGGTCATGCTCACCAAACATTTTCTCAATGGCAACAATACCTAATGCTTTAACATCGTATTCGTCACGATCTTCTTGCAAGATTTTCTGTTCATCGCGAAAGGTCATTTCACGCAAACGATAATATTGGTGACGCTCCCAATCTTCCGACACAATTTTGATGGCAATGTCATCGCTAACAAATTGTTTCTGCCCTTCATTTTGCTCAAGCAGCCAGGGATGGTGAGAAAGTTCCATATCACATTCTCCTTATTCATACGCTTTCAGCGAAGAGCAAGCGCCACATTTGGCACAGCCGGCTTGAGTATTTTCCGAGTTCAAACCATGTTGCTTGAGTTGCTGTCCAATTTTCGGATAGAGCGACTGCATAAAAGCGTGATCAGGTTTAGGGTGATGCTCTAATGGTGTACCTTGAATCGGTACAAACGGTACCACAAATGGATACACCCCAATTTCGGTCAGTCTGGCGGTCATCTCCACGATTTCCAGTTCGGTATCACCCAAACCTGCCAAAATGTAGGTACTGACCTGTCCTCGACCAAACACCGTAACGGCTGCTTCAAATGCCGCAAAATATTTTTCCAATGATACTTCGGCTTTACCCGGCATAATTTTCTGCCGTACACGCTCGCTTACCGCCTCAAGGTGCATGCCAATCGACACCGCTCCTGCATCTTTTAAACGTTGAAACCAGGCAAAATCATCAGGTGGTTCGCACTGTACCTGTATCGGCAAATCTACTTGTGCCTTAATCGCTTGAACTGAGTCATATAAAATTTTGGCGCCACGATCTCCCGTGTTTGGCGTACCAGTGGTGATTACCATTTGCTTGACGCCATCCAGTTCAACGGCTGCTTTCGCTACCTCAGCCAATTGTTCCGGGCGTTTACGGATCAAGGTTCGACCCTCTTTTAAAGACTGATCAATCGAGCAAAATTGGCAGGCAGTTGCCTTGTCCTTCATACGAATGCAATGCTGTAACACTGTTGTCGCCAACACATCACGGCTATGTAAGGTTGCAATTTGCTCATAGGCAATGCCTTCGGCGGTTTTTAAATCGTAAAAACGTGGTCGTGTTGGTGCAGTTAAGGTCGCCACGGGAATCCGGTTTTTAAAGACAATTACCTTGTCAGAGTGCGGTTCAGGCTTTGCGGTGTAGGGAGAATCTTGTGCTGCAAGGTTCAGCACAGGAATCATCATGGTCTGCCCGTCAAGGCTCAGCGCCTTATGATCGCTTGGCCCTGCGCCGCCTTTACGGGACAAGCCAAAATTGCCTTCCCATTTCAGACCATTACATTGCAAATCAGTTAATAATTGCAAATTGGTTAATAGTTGTATTGCAGACATCTTTAACCCCCTATCGATTGGGTTTACATCAATATGGTTTCGACATGTTCTTCATTAAATTTTGAGAGCTTTTCGAGATGACTTTGAGCTGATGTTTCAACTTTCAGTTCGTGTAATACCTGTGTTGGACGACGGTCAATGAATAAGCTGAGTAATTCAGGTCGGCTGTAATGTCCAATTGAATCCATCATGCGTTTACGTTTATCAATCAGGCTAAAGTCCAGATCAGCAATGCAATAACCTTCACCTTGTGTGATCGGTTCAGCCAGGAGTTTGCCTTCGGGAGAAACGATGGCGGCAAAACATCCCCCTGAAATTGGACCGATATCACAGCCAGTATCTTGCATAATTTGTTGTTGCTGTTCGGGATGCAGCCATGCGGTAGCATTGATCACAAAGCAGCCAGATTCTAAAGCATGGTGTTGAATGGTTGCGCGGATTTGATCGGCAAAGACTTGTCCTACCAACGAACCAGGAAACATGGCAGCATGAATTTGTTCGCCATCTGCCATTAAGGCAAAACGTGCCAACGGGTTGTAATGTTCCCAACATGCCAGCGAACCAATACGCCCTACCGCAGAATTAATGGCACGTAAACCACTGCCATCACCTTGCCCCCACACCATTCGTTCATGGTAAGTTGGGGTAATTTTGCGGCGATGCTGAATGATTGAACCGTCGGCATTAAATAGCAGTTGCGCGTTATAAATCGTACTGCCTGCACGTTCATTAATGCCAATCGACACCACCATGTTGGCTTCAAGACAGGCTTGACCAATTGCTAAGGTTGCTTCGGAAGGGACAACCACCGATTCATTCAACAGTTTTAAATGTTCTTTACCCATAGCAAATGGCGGTTGTACAAAGGAGAAATAAGGGTAATAAGGCACGACGGTTTCAGGAAAGACTGCAAATTGCACTCCCTGTTTTCCAAGCTCTAAAATAATGTCACAGATTTTTTTTACTGTTGCGGCTTGACTGTAAAGCACAGGACTACATTGTACTGCGGCAGCTTTAATTATTCGGTTCATAACCTTATCCCCTCATAGTTTATGTTTACTCAGACAGTCCAAGTATCAATGATTAAGGCATTGTCACGACGCATCAGCAGTCTTAAATCCATCACATCCAATGGATTAATTGGACGAATTCCCGGAATAAGCGCTTTTTCGGTTTGCCCATACAACGCTTGCAACGCAAAACGGCAGGCATAGACTTCGCCACCTTCTTCCATAAAGGCTTTCAACTGATTGTTGACGGCTAAATGACCCGGAAAAGCTTCCGCCCCTAAAGTTGGAAAACCACGTTGTACACCCAACTGCACGCCTGGGCCGTAAAGCAAAATTTTGGTTTCAAAGCCTTTGCGCAACAAACGTTTTGCCTGTAACACATTGACCAAGCCAATTGATCCTTCAAATGCAACAGTATGGAAAGTCACCAGTGCCTTTTCACCTGGCTGGGCTTTGACGTCCTCAAACACTTTTTCTTCATAATCAACAAGAAAATCGCCATCTTTATATTGCTCGATATCAATCTTTGGCATAACCAACTCCTAGTTCAATGTTATTTGGGAATGAACCAACATGTAGTCTGTCTGTACTATTGCGAGAAATTATTGCGAGAGTTGTGCCAAGTTATATTTTGGAGCGGAAGTTAATTATTATCACATTGAAAAATATCATTTAAATTTTATAAAAATATTTTTCATGGAGATAAATAGCGCTACTAGGGAATTAGGATTTTTCGTAGTATTATGAAATTCCATAACTTAAATTATGAAAATTCATAGTATGAATACAACTGACTTTATCTCGGACTGGGTAGTTTCTGAAGACTCGATTCGTCCGTTGGTATTTGAACACACGTCACAGGCATTAATTGTGTTGGACCCACATCAAAACCAGTTTATTGATGTGAATATCAGTGCCACTAAACTATTACGCTATGAACGTCATGAAATTATGCAAAAAACGGTAACTTCCATTTTTGGTCATTTCAGACAACTACCATACCTTATGGCATTTACCGAAGGCGCTTTGGTAAAAGGTTGGGCTTGGAATAATGAGCTGTATACCTTTGATAAAAATGGTGAAAAAATCCAGTTGGATATTACTTCCATTTCATTGCCCTATAAAAATAAAACTTTGCTGATATGGTCGCTGGTGGATCTTAAAGATTTAGAGCTGCGCCAACTCAATATAAATGCTGATAAAGTCATTGGTACAGGTTTAAAAGAATCGCAAGCCTTGCAAGAGCTGTTTATTGACTCCGACACAGGCAAGCATTTATTACTGAGTTCAGTCGGTGACGGTATTTACAGTATTAACAAACAAGGCTTGTGTACCTTTATTAACCCTGTCGGGGCTAAAATGTTGGGGCTGCAACCTGAAGATGTATTGAGTGACAATATCCATAAGATTCATCACCATACCCATGAAAATGGCGAGCCCTATCTTGTAGAAGAGTGCCCGATTTATGCAGCAGTACATGACGGTATTGTGCATGAAGGGGTTCAGGAAATTTTTTGGCGTCGTGACGGCAGTTGCTTTCCAGTGGAATTTACCAGTACCCCAGTGATTCGTGATAGTGAAATCATTGGCGCGGTAGTGGTGTTCCGTGATATTACCGATCGGCTGAATACCGAAAGGCAACTGACCCATGCCCTTGAAGAACTACAAGATTTAAAAAGCCGACTGGAACAGCAAAATGAATATCTGCAAGAGGAAATTTTACAGGAAAATCAATATCATGAAATTATTGGCAGTAGTGCATCCATTTTACAGATTATTGAAAAAATTAAGGTAGTCGCGCCAACCGATGCCAATGTGATGATTTATGGTGAATCAGGTACAGGCAAGGAGCTGATTGCTCGTGCTATTCACCAATCCAGTCACCGTAAACAGCAACCACTTATTCGGGTCAATTGTGCTGCCATTCCTTCGGAACTGTTTGAAAGTGAATTTTTCGGACATGTCAAAGGTGCATTTACTGGGGCGGTGCGTGACCGTGCCGGACGTTTTGAATTGGCAGATCAGGGCACACTGTTTTTAGATGAAATTGGCGAGATTCCTGTCGAGCTACAAAGTAAATTGCTGCGTGTATTGCAGGAAGGAACCTTTGAGCGGGTCGGCGAAGAAAAAACGCGACATGTGAATGTGCGGATTATTGCTGCCACCAACCGCAATTTAAAAGAAGAAGTTAAACACAAGCGCTTTCGTGAAGACCTGTATTTCCGTTTAAATGTATTCCCGGTTTATTCACCAGCTTTACGTAACCGTAAAGAAGATATTCCACTTTTGGTTACGCATTTTACTAAGTTAATTTGTGACAAGCGTAAAATTAATTATCTACCATTTTCACAAAGGCATATTTTAGAACTACAGCAATATGACTGGCCTGGCAATATTCGTGAATTGCAAAATGTCATTGAACGCGCACTAATTATAGCGAAACAAGGCACTGTTTCCTTTAAATATTTGCTAGAACAAGATCAACAGCAAAATGAAACTATGCATCAGAATATTCACAATAAACTTCAACAAATTGAAGTCGTGCTGACCATGCAGCAACTGAAAGAGTTGGAAATTAAAAATTTTTCTCTTGCCGTTAAACAATGCAAAGGGAAAATTTTTGGTGATGACGGTGCAGCAAAATTGTTGGGCATGAACCCAACGACATTGATCTCACGCTTAAAGAAATTGAGAATTGATTATTAAAAATCTTATCTTAAGTTTGGAAAATTCACCTCAGCAGCAAAAACCCGCAAAAAACTGCGGGTTCTGCTTTGTTCTGTCTATATAGGGTTTTAGCTGATAGGAAAAAGTATTCCTACAAAATAGTTACTGGAGAAGTTTCTTTCTGAGAACCCCCAATTTTTATTTTGTTTTAAAGGTACTGAACAGCTTGGGAGAATCCACCAGCACACCATCGGCACCAAGCTCTTTAGCTTGTTTGAAATCTTCCTCAGTTTTAATGCCAAAAAGAATGATGTTAGCGCCACCCTGAGCACGGAAACACTCCATTGCTTCCTTATCCCATGACAATACTGATTTGGAACGTGCTTCACCGAGAGTATATTTCTCAACAACTTCTACGTTACGGCGCATTTCCAAACCATACCAGCGAGCGGTATCGGTACTTGCAGGGATGTCACATTGGTGAGCCATTGTGATATTTGCCAGCATGGTGCGGGTTTTATCACGGCTTTCAAAACGCTGAATTGTTGCTGGCAATGCGTTAAGGTAAGTTTCGTTAGTGGAATAGAAACGGGTACGGGCAAGCGCTTTTTGTTTGGTCAGTACTTTTTCTAGTGTTTTGGCTTGCTGTGTTGGATCTGCATCCGGTGATTTCAGATCAATATAGAAGAAAGTATCTGGATATTTTTTTAAGACTTGTTCCAGTGTTGGAATACCTAACCCTTTATTACGGAATGGATGATCATCATCAGAGCCAAATTTGTAACCGGCATCAAATTTAGCCAACTGACTTGCTTTATAACCAGAAACGAGTCCACTTTTATTGGTCAAGCTATTTAGGTCAGATGGACGATAGAGTACTGGAATACTATCCTTTGAAAGCTGAACAGTGATCCAGATAGCATCTGCTTTATTTTCTAAGGATTTGGAAATTGCGTACTCGGTATTTTCAGGTGCATCACCTGTACCAGCACGATGAGCGATAATTTGTGGTGTTGTTGCGAAAGCGCTGGCAGAGCAGCAAAGTAGGATTGTAGCGGTAATTCCGTGTCGCATCATTTTCT
Organism: Photorhabdus sp. S10-54; assembly: GCF_963878145.1. Taxonomy (NCBI): domain Bacteria; kingdom Pseudomonadati; phylum Pseudomonadota; class Gammaproteobacteria; order Enterobacterales; family Morganellaceae; genus Photorhabdus; species Photorhabdus sp. S10-54. Next base: position 10,275 of record NZ_CAWNXG010000027.1, read on the forward strand.
CCATAATATCCAATTATAGTTAAATTAAAATAATTAACTTTATTAATGATTTGGTAATGAAATCAATTTTGAATGTAACATGGTTTTTTGAATTTTAAGTGAGAATTTGAATTTTTTTACATTTGTTATGTGCTCGTTGCAAATACTGTTTTACTGAACTGGAAGAAACCTGAAGCTGATCAGCTATTTCGCTATAACGCAGTCCTTGTAGCTGTGTCAACAAAAAAGCTCTTTTTACTTGGACTGGCAATTTATCAAGAGTGATATCGAGTTTTTCAAGCTGTTCAAATGTGGCGATTCTGCTTTCAGTAGAAGGCATGGTCATTTCTGGTGTCGAGTTTATATATTCCAAATAATTCTTTTCGGTTTTTCTTCGACGGTAATAGTTGGCAACCAGACAGCGGGCTACGGTTGCCAGAAAAGGCCGTGGTTGACGGATATCTGACAGGTTTGAACCGGATAGAACATTCAGGAAAGTGTCCTGAGTGAGATCTTCAGCATGGCAGGGACAGGAGACTTTATGGCGTAACCAGTTGTATAACCAGTCATGATGTTCAAAGTAAAATTGTTGCGCAAAACTATCAATTTCAGATACGGCTTTCTGGATTGCCATGATGATTTCCAATAACTCGGGAAAATGATAATGATTATTATTTTAATGTAAGCATTGGCTGTCAAGTGATTGTCATCACGTGAGGTTCTTAGATTACTGACTTTTAGCGTTTCGATTATCACTGCTGAGTTTTCATCAATGATAAAACAAGTGTTAAGAAAAGCCATTTTTTGGCTGTCAATGTGGTTTTAAAATCGGGAAAAAAGCGTAAGTGTGTTATGAAAAAACAGATAAAACTTTAATCATTAAAGGTGAAAATCAATGATTAAAGATTTTTTAAAGCGGGTAAAAAATTCGATGCTATACCCGTTATCTTTCAAGTTGCCTCTTTGTTGGCTGCACTCGCTCACCCCGGTCACATAGTTTGCTATGCTCCCGGGGATTCTCTCCCTTGCCGTCTCGATGCATCTTGAAATCCATTGGGTATAGATTTGATTGCCTACACATTCCAACCCAAAAAAACGGATTTGAATCTGTGCGCCTCTGAACTGACTATCCTTAAATAGAGCTAATTTTTTTCAATATCATAAAAAATGCAGAGTTAAACTTATCTGGTGATTAATGCAAGGTCTATAAACCGGCCAAGATAAATTGATTGAATAAAATTGTAGTGATTTAGTTCATTAAGACAGATTTTCAGCGCGATTATTGGCATTTTTTTTGTGATGTATATCACATTTAATTAAATTGATTGGGTATTAATTCGTCTAATAATCAAGACATAGCTGATTTTTTGTTATATCTTTTTGTCTGAATATTAAACGGACAGCATTATTAATTGTATAAGTTTATTGATGACTGAGAAGGGGATACCCCCTGAATCTGTTTAATCAGGATTATCAATGTTGTTGCTATGTTCGGCATTCCTATATAAGACAAAAGAAAGATGGACAATCAAGCACGTTGTCGGTTCACTGAAGGCAGTATTCTGTTACCCGCAGGCTATCAGGAACAGACGGTAAATATCCTCATCGCGCCCGATGCCCCGGCGCTGAATATCGCGCGTGATCAGTTAATCGAAGGCGAAGATCTCGCCAGTTACCTCAGCCGCCAGAAAGATCTGCTGAAAAACGGTCTGCGCAACTGGCAATTATTGGCAGAAAAACCCACAACGCTGGGCGATAACCTGCGGCAAGGCACGGCGCTGCTCTCCCGTTATCGGCCCAAAAAGGGGCAGCAAGTTTATCAATTGATAATGACGGCCTCAGCCGTCTGAGCCACATCCGCAATAATGTCGGTAACGAACAGCGTTTTCATTACAACGAACAGCACCAGATGGTCAATATCACGGGCAGTGGCGGGCTGAACCTGTATTGTGACTATGTGATGATGGATATCGATGGCAAAACGGTTTCCCGCCTCACCGCCGTCTGGCGCGAATTGTATGACGGTCATCGTATTCAGCTTTGCCGCTACCATTATAATGAGCACGCCCAACTGACGGGGGTTAGCCATCGCAACGACTCTCTCCAGCGACAATTCGGCTGGACAGAGCACGGCGTGATGGCATGGCATCAGGATGCGAGCGGCCTGCGCTGTGATTATAAGTGGGAGCAGACTGAAGAAGAGCTGTGGCGTGTGGTTGCTCAGCAAACTGGTGAAGGGGCGGGTTATCGGCTGGAATACGACGATGAGAACCTCACTTGCACGGTGCACTGGCACGACGGCACCCACACGGTTTGGCATCTCAACGACGCGCACCACATTATCCACTGCCTCGACCGCAACGGCACGGAGCACCATATCCTGTGGGATGAATTTGGCCTGCCGAACGGCTACAAAGATGCGGACGGCCACACCCGTCTGAGTGAATGGGACCAACATGGCCGCCAACTGAGTTTCACCGATGCCAACGGCAACCAGACCGGCTGGCAGTACCAGAATGATACCGACCGGCTCACTGTTATCTTCTGGCCGGATGGCACCGAGACGGCGCTGGCTTACGATGACTTTGGGCGTCTGGTCAGTGAAACCTCGCCATTGAAGCAGACTACCCGTTATCACTACGGCTTTAATAATACGGTGCGTCCCGACAAAGTCACTGATGCTAAAGGCGGGGAAAGCCATTTTACGTGGAATGGTCAGGGGCAGTTGATGAGCCACACCGACTGTTCCGGGCAAAGCAGCACATGGCGCTACGACGATGAGAACCGACTGAGCCGCTTTACCAACGCGCTGATGGAAACGACCAGTTATGACTATAACGATAGCGGCCAGTTAATCCTCATCACCTATCCTGACGATTCCACAGAACACTTGGCATGGGACAGCGCGGGTCAGCTAACCCATCACCAGCGCAATGAGAATGCGCCCCGCGCCTGGGAATACAATGCATTAGGTCAGGTGGTCTGTGCGACGGACCGTTTACAACGTCAAATTCGCTATCAGTACAGTCCCGAAGGGCATCTGATACAGCTCGACAACGCCAACGATGACCGTTACCGGCTGAACCGTGATGCCGAAGGGCGCTTAATCGAAGAAATCCGTCCTGACGACACCTTAATCCGGTACGAATACAACGCGGCGGGCTTATTGAGTACCGAACGGCGCATGGGTGACCGCGTATTCCAGTACCCGGAACGGCAAGTACACCAGCATTATGATGCGGCCGGTCAGCTGATCCAGCGGGAAACCTACACGGACACTTACCAGTACCGGTGGGACAACATGGGCAGGCTGCTGGAGGCTAGCTGTGAACCGAACGACAACGGTAAACAACTGGGAATAGAGTCCAACACCGTGCGTTTTGGCTATGACGCACTGGGGCGGGTCATTTGGGAACAGAACGGCGATGACCGTCTCCAGTTCAGCTATGATGAACTGGATAACCTGACCGCCCTCACGCTGCCGCAGGGCGGCACCTTAAGCTGGCTCTACTACGGCTCTGGCCACCTGAGTGCGATCCGGCATGAACAGACACTCATCACTGAATTTGAGCGGGACCGGCTGCATCGTGAAACCCGCCGCACGCAGGGCAAACTGTTCCAGCTGCGCGATTATGATCCGCTGGGGCGCTGTACCCGCCAATATAGCCTGCCGCTGAAACAGGCCGATGCCGATCCACTGCCCTATCTCAGCGAGGGCAAGCCGTGGCGGGCGTGGGTCTACGGCCCCCAGGACGAATTGCAGATGATGGAAGATCATTACCGGGGCATGGTTGACTATCAGGAGGATGTAAATGAATATCTCTGAATATAGAAGATCATTACTTTATAGAAAATCTCAAGGAAATGTATGCAGAGAAGAGTATTTGAATAAAATTAAATCCATTACTAATGAACTTGTGAATGTTAGTGATTTTTTAAGTTTGGAAGAAACAGACTTAATTATAAACTCATTGAAAAATAAGAAAATAATCTCAAGTCATGAAGTGGAAATTTATTCTTGTCAAGATCTTGTTTCTTTTATAAAAGAAAAAGTTACAGGAGTTTCTTATTATTTGCTAATGGACGAAGAATGGAAATTCTGTGGCGCATATAAGATAAACAGGAATCTTGATTATAATCAAGATTATCATTTTAATGATTTATATTCTGATGAAATAAGGATTATAGCTTGTGATTTATCATTTCAAATCCAAATTGATTATGATTGTTCTAATATAGAATGTAGTCATATAATATATAAATAGTTATCTGTCAAAATACATATAATAAAACCGGGAGAATATTAATTCTTCCGGTTTTATTCATGATCTACCGAGGCGCATAGCCACGGTACGCCAGAGCAGATTGGAGCTTAGAGATCACATCTTTGATCTGGTATGCTTCCTCGTCATTTACGACACAGGCGAGTATTTCCGTCCAGTTGGGCAAAAACCAGTGCTTCAATGTGAGTCAACTGAATGAGATTATATTAAAACATTTAACAGAGTTAACCGCATAGCGAAAAAATAACAATAGCGTTTAGCAGTATTAAAAATGATTAAAGAAATGGACTTTGATTTTAATATCAGTAATATATCTATTATCCTCTTTGGTTTTAAGCCTAAAAATCAAATAAAGGAAAAAGGAAAAAGGAAAAAGGAAAAACGAGGAAATCCGAGTATCAATTTAATGAAAATAGGAAAATTTAAATACAAGGCAGGAAATGGAAAAACGATTATATTTACAAAAATAGTTCAATGAAAACCATTCATTAAATGAATTTTTAATTAAAAAATAAGAAAACTCTCACAATGATAATCGCTTTATTCGAGATCCCCATTTTAACAGTATTCATTTTATCTTTTTACCTGCATTTCCCTTTAACAGCCTATTCACATCCATATTTAATTCATTTATCGGCAATGCTATCCTCCTCTTATTTTTACCTAACCTGCCATGACCATTTAGAAGCACAAAAACAGAGGTATTAAAGATTTTATATAAAAGACGGATTTAACTATAAGTGCAGTTTTTTAAAAAGACGTTAATAAAATTTAATCGAAATCCATTAACCATTAACAGAAAATTGAAAAGAAATCTGCGAAAAAATAATATTATCCGAAAAAAATAAAGGGGCATCTTTATACCGTCAAGCTATTTACTGGTTGATTTATGAAGATAAAAGAAAGGGGGTAACTTATGAAAACTGTTCAAAATTGCCAGTAAAACAGCATTAACAAAGATAAAAAGCAAGTATAATTAACGTTGATTAAACGTGAAACACAATATACCCGTTATCTTTCAAGTTGCCTCTTTGTTGGCTGCACTCGCTCACCCCAGTCACATAGTTACCTATGCTCCCGGGGATTCACTCCCTTGCCGTCGCGATGCATCTTGAAATCCATAGGGTATATACCATGATGATTAAAATTAATATAAAACAGGTGTTAAGAGTAGTAAAAACAACGATTAAAACCTTATTATACCAATTAAAAGTAGAGGTTAAAAAATGGCTTTTAATAACAATTTAAAAGCTGCTCATCATAAAAATATTAGTGAAAAAGGATGAATGATAATATAGAATAGGTTAATCAGATAATATATTTAAAAATTAACTGGTTTAAATAATGTTATTAAACCCATTAAACCCATTAAACCCATTAAACCCATTAAACCCATTAAACCCATTAAACCCATTAAACCCATTAAACCCATTAAACCCATTAAACCCATTAAACCCATTAAACCCATTAAACCCATTAAACCCATTAAACCCATTAAACCCATTAAACCCATTAAACCCATTAAATCATCAATCATGAAAAATCGGAGTAACAAATGTTCACTTGTTACCGTCAGACTAGTATTTTTCCCGAAAGCCTTCGGCAATTTTTTCCAGCTCGTTCATTAAATGGATATCCCTGTCCGTTTCAGCTACATCATTGGGCTTGTTGTGATCCCAGTGTTTGATAATCGCGATTAACAGATAGGTGTTGGCGTCGAAAAAACCAAGGCAATAAACCAAAACATAACCACTGGTTCGTTTAAATTGCGCCAGTTTGAGTGGAAATCCTTTGTCTTTGAAATGCAGGTGCTGCAATTCAAGGTAAGATCGATTATGCGTAAACCGGTAGGGAACGTCTCGACCAAAGGTAATGGGTAAGCCTTTTCCCTCTTTATAGGCCCGAAAGTCATCAACCAGCGCCTTGGTTTTCTGTTCGCCTAAAGCCTCTTTTAAAACACGGTGCGTGAATATTCTTATCACCGCAGAGTTTCCTTTTAATTGCTTATTGACTTTTCCGTTATTTTCTTTATTTCATTTTCACTAAGGTGAAAATGATCTGCTGGAGACGAAGGGCGCTGTTCATCACCAGCAGATCACTAAAGATTGGTCGTGTCCTTTCTTCGGAGAGATAGGTCCATATCTTACGACCATTCTTCGTAGTCCCCGGCCATTCCCTCTTTGATTTTTGCAGCCATCTTAGTGGTTATTTTATTCATATTTAGCCCTTCTCCGGTGAAATTGGCCGGGATGCTTTTCAATTCCGTACTTCCCCGTTGTGCATATTCACAAAGCGTGCTCATCTCTTCAAAAAGTGCGGCAGGAACGGCGTAAAACTGGATCTGATTGTTAGATGAAACAGCAATAGCATCTCCCTGGGCTTCTGCCAGTGCTGCACTGGGATTGGATTTAAACTTACTGATAGCTGTTGTGTAGCCACACATGACTTTCTGCAACATGGTAAACCTCCATTCAGAAAAATTATAAAATATACTAAATATAGGGCTAAATATAGCTCTATATTTAATCTGAAACCAGTATCTTGTAGACCGTTTATCGGCCTATCTTTAGCTGTTTGGCAATCTTTGAGGTTCCCATAGATAAAGAGTTTCAAGAAACCGATTTTAATAACGTTTTCAACCGGGGAATAAACTTTTTCATAAACCGATTAAATCATTAAAAATAGGGGGTAACAAAATCCGCAACCAAATGATTTAAATGAATATTAACCAGGTTATTTGCGGTATTATTATGTTGCATTTATTATGCAAAACCAACACCTTAAATACGCGGGTTTAAATTTTTTTACATTGATTTAATCATTCCAATAACGTTGTTTTTCTACGGTTTTATTTAAACGTTTAAATGCCCGTTTAACTGTTCTGGCTGATTAATTTGCCAGACTTTTACCATCGTTGATGCAATAAAGCATTATTAAAGTATCAGAGAAAACGAATCAGCCGATAACACGCTATCAAAAGTTTCCGATAAAACGAAATTTTAAATGGGTTGGTTAGCAGTCTGAGTTCCCTCAAAAAGAGGGAACTATCAGGTGAGAAATCAGAATTTCTGGGAGATACTGAATTTAATGTTACGTCCAATCCCGGAAACCGATTCACTGAGGTATGGGCGATAATCACGATTAAACAGGTTATTTACTGTGACACGTGCTTCAAGACCTTGCCAGAAATTGGGTTGCCAGCTGGCGAATAAGCCGTGCAGTGCATAACCTTTGCTTTTTGGTAATGCCCAATGACCTGCATCTGGATCGCCATCTGTAGGAGAACGGTCTTGTTTGCGAATGAAATCACCAGTCCAACCAACAGCCATTTGCCATTGAGGAATTTTTACACCAAGCATTGTATGGGCAGAGGTAGGTGGAATATCTCTAAGCCAGGTTTTACGGTTCCACCACGGATTGATAGGAGAGGTATCCCTTTGCCCACGGATTGTTGAGAAAGAGAATTTGCCAAATAGGTAACTACTATCATAGAAGGTTTCGATTTCTAGCCCCTGAATGGAGTATCCCGGTAAATTACGATAATTGGGTAAGGGCTTGCTGCAAGCGGATTCTGGTGCGCCGTTTGCTTGAGCTTTACAGTGAATCTTACTGCGACCAGTAAATATTTCGTCTTTACCTCTGTTGTAGAATAGAGTGGTGCGGATCTGTAAACTATCCTGAGCTGTCAGCAGATTATTAAAATCCAGAATTGCACCGAAGCGGAGTCCAGTCATTCTTTCTACATCTAGATTACGACTGGTGGCTGTAACACTTGACTGTGCATATTGTACTTCATATTGCTCATCTACCAGTGGGGCACGCCATGTATGGCTAATATCAGAAAATAGTGATAGGTTTTGTGTTGCTTTCCACATAATACCTAAATGAGGAGACCAGCCGGTATAGGTGACGCTGCTATAATCGTGGCCTATTTTGGGCGATTTATCATTATAAACGGCAGCAATGTTTTCCTTGCCCGTATTTTTGATATGGTCATAGCGAATTCCCGGTGTGACGGTGACACTGCCAATAGTCATTGCATCTTGTAGATAGAAACTATGAGTTTCTTGTTTTCCTGATGGCATTTGATATGGTTGGAAATAGCCATAATTATAGGCTGGATTTTTACTCTGATTTTTGTAATACATTAATGTGTTACGCTGATTTTTATGCCAACGAACACCAGTTAGGAGCGTGTGCTCTATCGCTCCAGTCATAAAAGCCATTTTATTATTGATATCAACAAGATTATCCACATAGTCGATCCAACTTTCATTACCAAGATTTCCTATGCTAGCAACTGCTCCTGCATTGACTGGCCGCTTATCATGCTGTTCTGTTTTCGAATAGGCATAAGTTGCTGTCAGGTTAAGTAACGGATTGTCTTCTGGTGCAATATTCCATTTAGCAGTGTAATTTTGGTCTGTTTGATCACGATAAACCAGCTTACGACGCCAGGCTTCATCCCAACCATATTTCTTAATATGGGCCTCTGATGGAGTAACTATTTCATCGCGTTTTGCTGCCCACGGCTGCCAACCATCAGAATCAGAACGCATAGCGGAAAGTGTTAATGTATTAGCATCGTTCAGGTAAAAATTCGTTTTCAGTAAGTAGGATGCCTGATCACTTTTAGAGAATGCAAAACGGGTGCCATCCGGTCGTTTAATGTTGCCGCCATCTCGTTTGCTCATATATAACAGGCCGTCAGCAAAGCCTTCTATTGTCCGGCCATAGACTGCGCTGCTATAAATATTTTGGCGATCATTGGTGTGATAACTGTATTTCAACAATCCACCAAAATCTTCTCCAGGCCGTAATAAATCACTGGCATCTTTGGTGACAACTTTAACTGTTCCGCCAAATCCGCCATTACCATCAAGTAGATTATGTGGGCCTTTATCGACATCGACTCGCTTGATTAATTCTGGCTCAATAAAGATAGAGCCTTGGCGATATTTCTCGAAACCTTTTGGTGCATCATCCAGAGTGACTTTAACGTCTTCGGTATCGCCCATTCCCCAGATATTCAAAGTTTGGCCGCCTGGACGAGGCGATCCTGACATAGAAACGCCGGGGAGTTGATCGAGCAGCTCGGCAATATTATCTGCCTGGGTGCGTTCAATATCCTCTTTTTTCAATACTGAGCTTCCAGCACTGACGCTGTTATTCAATCCGCCAATAACAGAAAGTGTGGAAAGTGTGATGACTTTCTCTGATTTTTCCGGTTTTTCTTTTGATTTTTGCTCTCCATTTTCCTGGGCGGCCAGATAACCTGGCAGGCCAGTACTCAGCATAATTATGCTGGATAAAGCATAATGAAGAGTGCGATTAATTGGTTGTGTAGTCGCTGTAGCTGAGGTTTTTTGTGGTTTCCCGCTATTTTTCATTGTTATAAGCATCCTTGAAATGTCGTTAAATAGAAAAGTTGCACTTACAGGATAGGTCACTTAACGCAAGGAATCGGGCAGTAAAAAGTTAATAACGGTATTAATTATTTTGTTGTTCAAGATATCTTCAAATCTGAGCTAAAAGCATCTGTTAACAATAACTCTTGATGTTGTTACTAGATTGCTCTTGAGTCTATTTTTATGTATGTTTATACAGTCATTGTTGATAGGCTAAAGCAGAATGCGAAAGATTATTCATATTGATATGGATTGTTTCTACGCAGCTATTGAAATGTGTGATGATCCGTCACTTCGTCATATTCCTATTGCTGTGGGCGGCAGTGCAGACAAGCGGGGTGTTATTAGTACAGCTAATTATCCTGCCCGTCGTTTTGGAGTACGTAGTGCAATGTCTACTGCAATGGCGTTGAAACTCTGTCCTCAGCTTAAAGTTCTTCCGGGGCGTATGGCGCTATATCGGGAGGTTTCCCGGCATATCCATCAGATATTGTCTCGTTATACTGAGTGGATAGAGCCTCTGTCATTGGATGAAGCTTATCTAGATGTCACTGATAGCCATCATTGTTATGGATCTGCCACGCTTATCGCACAGGAGATCCGTAAATCCATTTTTGATGAATTACAATTGACGGCATCAGCCGGTATTGCGCCGGTGAAATTTTTGGCAAAAATCGCTTCTGATATTAATAAACCGAATGGGCAATATGTCATTCCTCCTGATCGAGTGGCTGATTTTGTTAAGGTTTTACCTTTGCGAGAAATTCCGGGGGTTGGCAAAGTCATGGTGCAACGGCTGGCTAATATGGGGCTGGAAACCTGTTCTGATATACAAAAATATGACGTGATTGTTTTGGTGAAACAATTGGGGAAATTTGGTCAGGTACTTTGGGATCGTTGTCACGGTATTGATGAGCGATTAGTGAATCCAGACCGTCTGCGAAAATCAATTGGTGTGGAGCGGACACTTGCGAGAGATATTCATCAATGGGAACAGTGCACTGAACTAATAGAAAGTTTATATCTGGAATTAGAAAAACGGTTGAATAACGTTAAACCTGATCTGCGGATTGCCCGTCAAGGGGTGAAACTGAAATTTGATGATTTTCAACTAACCACTCAGGAGCATGTTCATCCACTATTGGATAAGCAGGATTTATTGCAATTGGCCCAGAAAACATGGACCTCTCGTCGGGAAGGGCGTGGCGTTCGTTTAGTGGGTTTGCACGTAACTTTGCAGGATCCAGAAATTGAGCGGCAACTTTTATTTGAATGGTAACTTGCTTGAATGGTAATTCCCCTGCCATCACATTGAGGCAGGGGAGAGCTGATTAAGCTTTTTCAGGAATAGCTTTCAGAATTGCCGTCAGCAGTTGCCAATATTGCCCGACACTCTTGATGTGCACCTGTTCGTCAGGAGAGTGAGCGCCCGTGATGGTTGGTCCGATAGATACCATATCCATATCAGGATAAGGTTTCTTGAATAGGCCACATTCTAGTCCGGCGTGGATCACCATGATATTAGGTATCTTGTCGAATAACTGCTGATAAGTTTCACGTACTAAGTGCATTACCGGAGAACTTGCATCTGGCTGCCAGCCGGGATAATCACCTTTAGCGGAAATCTCAGCATTCGACAGTTGAGCTAGCGAAGAGAGCATACCTATGACATAAGACTTGCCGCTGTCGATAAGCGAACGGATTAAGCAAATGAGATTTACCTTATCTTGTTCCATCGCCACAACGCCCACATTTAGCGAAGTTTCTACTACACCTTTGATGACATCACTCATACGGATAACACCATTAGGGGTACTGTTTAGCAATGAGATAAAACGGCTTTGGCAGTCATCAGTTAATGCCTGAATGTCGGTTTCGACCTCTTCCAGTAATACAGTCAGGTTTTTCTCAACGACGGCATACTCATTTTTCAGTATACCTAAGTACTCATCTTTCAGTTGAGTAAACTGTTCTGCTTTATCGGCAGGGATGGCAACAATAACATGGCCTTCGCGTGGAATGGCATTACGCAGCGTACCGCCTTGGAAGTCGAGCAGTTTTAGCGCCAATTCCTGAGTATGGGCGGCAAGGAAGCGAGCCAGTAGTTTGTTGGCATTACCCAGTCCTAAATGAATATCACAACCGGAATGCCCGCCCTTTAGCCCTTTGATTATCAGTTTTAGTGTTTTGTAGTTAGCCGGAACAACTTCACGAGTCAATGCTAAAGTGGTGGTAAAATCGATACCTCCAGCACAACCCATGTAGATTTCCCCTTCTTCCTCTGAATCGGTATTGATTAAGATATCAGCTTGCAGCCAGCCCGGTTGCAAGCCAAAAGCGCCATCCATTCCGGCCTCTTCTGTCATGGTCAATAAAACTTCTATAGGGCCATGTTTTACATTGTCATCAGCCAGTACAGCCAACGCTGATGCCAGGCCAATACCGTTATCAGCCCCCAGAGTTGTACCTTGGGCAGTAACCCATTCACCATCAACATAAGGACGGATAGGATCTTGAGTGAAATCGTGCACTGTATCGTTGTTTTTCTGCGGCACCATATCAAGATGTGCTTGCAGAACAACCGCCTTACGATTTTCCAACCCTTTACTGGCTGGCTTTCTGATCAGAATATTGCCGACTTGATCACGTTCAACGTGCAACTCTTTTTCTTGCGCCCATTGAACAATGTGGGTTGCCAGCGCTTCTTCATGGTAAGAAGGGTGAGGAATAGAGCAGATTTTGGCAAAGATGTCCCATAGAGGTTGAGGGGATAATTGTGATAGTTCTGATTGTAATAGTTCTGACACGACGAATCTCCTATGACTGCATCTCAATTAAGATGGAAATACTACTCTCTACCCGAGAAATAGTTTTTATACCCGTCATCTTTCAAGTTGCCTCTTTGTTGGCTGCGCTCACTCACCCCGGTCACATCGTTATCTATGCTCCCGGGGATTCACTCCCTTGCCGTCGCGATGCATCTTGAAATCCATTGGGTATATATGATGAGCGCTTAACGCCATGATGTTATTGGGCTCAGAATACCACTTTAGTTTTGTTAAGAATAATACGATTCATCGATTCCTTGTTTCCGCTAGTTTTTACAGACCTAAGTCACTATAATTCGCGCAACTTTTTTTGCCAGATGCTTTTCTAAAGTATTTTTAAGTTGTCGGGATCAATTTTTATGAGCGAAAAATATGTCGTAACTTGGGATATGTTGCAAATACATGCCCGTAAATTGGCGCAACGTTTACTCCCTATCGAACAGTGGAAAGGTATCATTGCCGTTAGCCGGGGTGGTCTTGTGCCTGGGGCGCTTTTAGCGCGTGAATTGGGTATCCGTCATGTAGATACAGTCTGTATTTCCAGCTATGACCATAATAATCAACGTGAACTACAAGTTCTGAAAAAAGCAGAAGGTGATGGTGAAGGTTTTATCGTTGTGGATGATCTGGTTGATACTGGAGGTACTGCTCAGGCCATCCGTGAAATATATCCAAAAGCCCATTTTGTGACTATTTTTGCAAAGCCGGCAGGCCAACCTCTGGTTGATGATTATATTGTTGATATTCCTCAAGATACTTGGATCGAGCAACCTTGGGATATGGGTGTAGTATTCGTTCCGCCAATTTGTGAAGGTAAATAACGTCAGCATTGTTATGGCAAACCAGAACCTTTCAGAATCACTTTTTAAGCCAAGACAAAAACATCAGGAAACTTCCACGCTGGTAAAGCACTGCCATCCCCGGTTAATTGCGGGTAATTACAGTACGTTGGATGGTAATAGTCATGGTAGTTGGTATCGTATGATTAACCGGCTGATGTGGATTTGGCGAGAAATTGATCCGTTTGAAATAGAAGAAGTGTTGTGCCGGATTGCCATGACAAACGCGCAGCGCAGTGATGATAATTTACTGGATACTGTGATTGGGTATCGTAAAGGTAACTGGGTTTTTGAGTGGTCACATCAGGCGATGTTGTGGCAACAGAGAGCGTTGCAGGCAGAGCAGATCTCAGAAGCTGGCAATTTCTGGTTGAAAGCGGCTAATTTGTATAGCATCGCTGGTTATCCCCATCTTAAGGGTGATGAGTTGTCTCAGCAGGCCGTCATTCTAGCCAATAAAGCTTATGAAAATGCGGCTCGTTGTTCTGGCTATCAGTTGAGGAAAATAGAGTTCAAACTCAAGGAAGGTGGTTGTGTGACTGGCTTCCTTCATCTGCCTCAGCAACTGCAAAGGCCTTCTCCAACTATTTTGGTTTGTGGCAGTTTGGATAATTTGCAAAGCGATTATTATCGGCTATTCCGTGATTATCTGGCGCCGCTTGGATTTGCGATGTTAACTGTGGATATGCCCTCGATTGGTTACTCTTCACGTCTGAGGCTGACACAGGATACTTGTATTCTCCATCAACAAATCATCCATCAACTGGATGAAATTCCTTGGATTGACCACTCCAGGATTGGCCTATTTGGTTTTCGCTTTGGTGCCAATATTGCCGTCCGGTTGGCCTATTTGGAATTTAAACGTATCAAGGGTGTTGCAACTCTTGGCGCTATCGTTCATGAGTGGCTCAGCAGCGTTGAACGTCAACAAAATTCACCTTCGATGTATCTTGATATGTTTGCTAGCAGATTGGGTATTTATAATGTGGATGAAAAGGCGTTTCGTCTCGAACTCGGCTGTTACTCCCTTAAAAAACAAGGTTTGTTAGGTCGGCGTTGTTCCGTTCCTATGTTAGCGGGTTATTGGCAGAATGATATTTTCAGTCCGAAAGAAGAATCTAAGCTGATAGCAATGTCATCAATGGAGAGTAAATTACTGGCTATTCCGACAACGCCTGTTTATAACAGTTTCAATAAGGCGTTATGGGAGATTAGTCAATGGTTGAAAAATAAAGTCTGTTGATGAAATTTCCGTTACTTGTTGATTATTAGCTGCTTTATTTTATAAAAATTTCATGCGCTTTCGGGTGAAGTGAACAGCATTAATTTGTTCTAAGCTCCTATATTTTTCAATTTAGCATTATGATGCCTGTTGGCATAACGCTTCTCTCCTGTTAAAACTGAGCACTGTTTTTTTAATTTAAATCTAATGGCAAAAATATGATGAATAGCAGCCAAACATTGGTTGTGAAACTGGGGACGAGTGTACTGACAGGCGGCTCTCGTCGCCTGAATCGAGCTCATATTGTAGAACTGGTAAGGCAATGTGCTCAGCAACATGAAAAAGGTCATCGCATTATTATTGTGACTTCCGGTGCTATTGCGGCAGGGAGGGAACATTTGGGCTATCCGGATCTACCTGCAACAATTGCCTCCAAGCAATTGCTGGCGGCGGTCGGTCAAAGTCGGTTGATTCAGTTGTGGGAGCAGCTCTTTTCTATTTATGGTATCCATGTTGGGCAAATGTTATTGACCCGGGCGGATTTAGAAGATCGCGAACGTTTTTTAAAT
This sequence comes from Photorhabdus sp. S10-54, assembly GCF_963878145.1. Classification (NCBI taxonomy): domain Bacteria; kingdom Pseudomonadati; phylum Pseudomonadota; class Gammaproteobacteria; order Enterobacterales; family Morganellaceae; genus Photorhabdus; species Photorhabdus sp. S10-54. The sequence goes on from NZ_CAWNXG010000027.1 coordinate 25,403, forward strand.
GCCAGAGATACCTTACAGGTTTTGCTCGATAATCGCATTGTGCCTGTAATTAATGAGAATGATGCAGTTGCAACGGCGGAAATTAAAGTTGGTGATAATGATAATTTATCTGCACTAGCGGCAATTCTGGCGGGAGCCGATAAGTTGCTATTGCTGACGGATATTGAAGGGCTGTATACCGCTGATCCGCGTAGCAATCCAGACGCAAAACTTATCCCGGAAATTTATGACATCAGCGATGAATTACGTATGGTTGCCGGTGATAGTATTTCGGGTTTAGGGACGGGAGGAATGGCAACTAAACTTCAAGCTGCGGGGATTGCAGGTCGCGCTGGTATTGATGTCATTATTGCCGCGGGTAATAAACCAGATGTCATCTCTGATGTCATTGAAGGTAATCCAGTAGGTACTCGCTTTCATGGGTTGGAAAGCCCGATGGAAAATCGCAAGCGTTGGATTTTTGGCGCACCTCCAGCGGGTGAAATTATTGTAGATCATGGCGCTGAGACAGCAATCTGCGAAAAAGGCAGCTCTTTATTACCGAAAGGGATTAAAAATATTAAAGGTGATTTCTCCCGTGGAGAGGTTATCTGCATTCGTAGTCTGTCTGGTAAAGATTTGGCGCATGGTGTTTGCCGTTATAACAGTGATGCTCTACGTTTAATTGCAGGCCACCATTCACAACAGATAAGCCAAATCCTCGGTTATGAATATGGTGCTGTTGCGGTTCATCGTGACGACATGATCGTAAGTTAAGGATTTATAATGTTAGAACAAATGGGAAAGGCTGCCAGGGAAGCTGCATGGCAACTGGCACAGCTAAGTACAAAACAGAAAAATCAGGCATTAATCCGCATTGCAGATTTGCTAGAGCAGGAATGTGCAATCATTCTTGAAGCTAATCAGCTTGATATGATTCAGGCTCGTGAACAGGGCATGAGCGAAGCACTGTTGGATCGTCTATTATTGACGCCAGAACGTTTGACAGCGATAGCTCACGATGTTCGTCAGGTATGCCGTTTATCTGACCCGGTAGGGGAAGTCATTGATGGCAGTTTGCTTGACAGTGGCTTGAGGTTGGAGCGTCGCCGTGTACCGCTGGGTGTGGTCGGGGTGATTTATGAAGCGCGCCCTAATGTCACCATCGATGTTGCATCTCTGTGTTTGAAAACCGGTAATGCAGTTATTTTGCGTGGAGGTAAAGAGACTCATAACACCAATCAAGCGACAGTGAAAGTCATTCAGCAGGCACTTGAACAGAGTGGATTACCTACCGCAGCCGTGCAAGCGATAGATAAACCGGACCGTGAGTTAGTTATTCAGCTACTAAAAATGGATCGCTATGTGGATATGTTGATTCCACGTGGTGGGGCAGGGTTGCATAAGCTGTGCCGTGAGCAATCGACCATTCCAGTTATTACGGGTGGAATTGGCGTTTGTCATACCTTTGTCGATGAAAGTGCTGATTTTGCTAAGGCATTAACTGTAATCACTAATGCTAAGGTACAACGGCCAAGTGCCTGTAATGCTTTGGAAACCTTGCTGGTACATCAGAAGATTGCGGCTGATTTTCTGCCTGCATTGAGCAAGCGCATGGAAGAACAGGGAGTTACTCTGCATGCGAGTAAATCAGCAATGGTGTTTTTGAAAGATGGACCTGCTAAGGTCGTGGATGTTACAGAAGCAGATTACTGTGATGAGTGGTTATCTCTGGATATGAATGTGGAAATTGTTAGTGATATGGGGCAGGCAATTGATCATATTCGTACATATGGTACGTCCCATTCTGATGCTATTTTGACTCAATCTTTGCACAATGCTGACTATTTTGTTCGTCAGGTTGATTCTGCTGCGGTTTATGTGAATGCTAGCACTCGTTTTACTGATGGTGGCCAGTTTGGCTTGGGAGCGGAAGTTGCCGTTAGTACGCAAAAACTGCATTCCCGTGGTCCAATGGGATTAGATGCGCTGACTACGTATAAATGGATTGGTTATGGAGATGATTTAATCCGTAAGTAATGTGTTTACTGTTACCCCAGAAGCGTGTCTGGTTATATTGAAGTTTCGGTAAGATCATGCTTTTGGGGTAGCTTTTACCGTATATATTAACTTTTAATTTTACGTTGATGTAAAGTTCTGGTTACTATAGGCGTTAATATATTTTTAACGATGAAATTTATCAAGGATATCAGGCAGTGAACCAAATATTATTTATTGTAGGTGCACGTGGGGCAGGAAAAACGACGGTTGGAAAATTATTAGCCAATGAATTATCGTACACATTTATTGACACTGATCACCATATCCAACAAACCAGTAACATGACCATTGAGGATATTGTTAACCAGCAAGGATGGCAACAATTTCGGCAATTAGAAAGTCAAGCTTTACAACAAGTTACTCAAAGCAATTGTGTTATTTCTACCGGTGGTGGGATCATTCTTTCCGCTGAAAATCGCCAATATATGCGACAAAATGGCACGGTGATTTATCTTCAAGCTTCAGCGAGCATTTTGGCTGAGCGATTAATGCAGCAACCAGAAAGTACCCAACGCCCTAGTTTGACGGGAAAATCTATTATTGAAGAAATGGAAGAAGTGCTTGCCGCCAGAGAAAATCTCTACTGTGAATGTGCGAACCATATTATTAATGCGCAACTTTCACCGGAAAAAATTACAACTTATGTGAAAGAAATTATGTTCTCTGGAATAGTTTTCTGACACTATTTTAGTATTTTTTATAGAGAAATAGGAATATTACAGTGTCGAAGAATAAATAGTATCTTCTATTTATTTTTTCAAATGGGTTGAGATACGAATATGTTGTTTAAATTTCTAAGGCTTGTTTTTCGTTTAATGTTTCGTTTAACAATAGAAGGAGATATTAAACAATTTAACCACCCCAAATGCCTTATCACGCCTAATCATGTCTCTTTTCTTGATGGTGTTTTGCTGACACTTTTCTTGCCGGTTAAGCCAGTATTTGCTGTCTATTCCAACATTGCAAATCGTGGTTTTATGAAACTGGTAAGGCGCTATGTTGAAATAGTTCCCTTAGACCCAATAAATCCAATGGCTGTCAGGATACTGGTTAAGGAAATAGAAAAAGGACGACCAATAGTTGTTTTTCCTGAGGGAAGAATTACTGTTACCGGTTCTTTGATGAAAATCTATGATGGGGCAGCTTTTATTGCGGCGATATCCGAAGCCGTTGTGGTTCCTGTTCGTTTTGAAGGGTTAGAAAGAACCCTATTCAGCCGATTAAAAGGTATTTTCAAACTTCATTTTTTTCCGAAGGTGACAATGAAAATCCTGCCTGCGACACAATTGCCGATGCCGGATGTGTCTAGTTCGGAGCAACGACGTCGTTTAGCCGGTGAGCGTTTGCATGAAATAATGATGAATGCACGAATGGCGACCCGACCGCAAGAAACAATATTTGAATCTTTATTGGTTGCACGAAAACGATTTGGTCGTTTTAAGCCCTGTATTGAAGATGTTTCTTTTAAAGAAGAGAGTTATAACAGTCTGCTTAAAAAAGTACTGGCTGCCAGTCGTATTTTGCAGCGTTTTACCTGCCAGGGGGAACGGATTGGTTTTCTTTTACCTAATGCCACTATTATGGTCGCTGCGATATTCGGGGCATCTTTGAGAGGAAGAATACCGGCTTTACTAAACTATACAACCGACAGTCATGGATTGAAGAATGCGCTAGCGGTTGCCAGTATTAAAACTATCGTGACTTCCCGGCAATTTCTGAAAAAGGAGCGATTAACACATTTATCCGAGCAGGTTACTGAGATTAACTGGGTTTATCTTGAAGATTTGGAAGGCACAGTGACTTTGCTGGATAAATTATGGATCTTGTGGCACCTCTTTTTTCCGAAGCAAGCGATGGTGGCACAAAAACCAGATGATGATGCTTTGGTACTATTTACGTCCGGTTCAGAAGCTGTATCAAAAGGTGTAGTTCACAGTCACGCGAGTTTGTTAGCCAATGTGGAACAGATAAAAACCATTACTGATTTCAATCCACTTGACCGTTTTATGTCTTCTCTACCGCTATTTCATGCATTTGGATTGACTGTTGGCTTATTCACTCCACTGTTGTCTGGTAGTCGAATATTCCTCTACCCAAATCCATTGCATTATCGGGTAGTACCAGAACTGGTATATGAATGTAACTGTACCGTATTATTGGGTACATCCACTTTCCTGGAGAATTATGCCTATTTTGCTCATCCGTATGATTTTGCGCGTCTTCGTTGTGTTATAGCCGGTGTTGAAAAGCTTGCTGAAAATACTAAACAGATTTGGCAAGATAAATTCGGCATTCGCATTTTAGAAGGATATGGCATGACAGAATGTGCGCCTGTCATTGCATTAAATGTGCCGATGATGGCTAAGGTCGGTACTGTTGGGCGGATTTTGCCAGCAATGGAATCCCGTTTGATTCCGGTAGCAGGAATTAAGACGGGGGGACGTTTGCAACTACGTGGCCCAAATATGATGAAAGGGTATCTGAGAGTGGAAGATCCAAATCATTTAGAACCACCGGCGGCAAAAGATGAGCATGGGAATATTCAGTTTGATTGGTTCGATACTGGAGATATTGTTTCAATTGATGAACAGGGATTCTGTACTATCCTCGGTCAGGGGAAACATTTTGTTAAACAGGAAGAAATCGTGTTATTGGAAAGTGAAGCTGAATAGGAACAATAATCGTGAATGCATCCTCCGTTGTTCAACCGCTATTAACCCGCGGTATGAAAGCTGTATTGGTGTCGCAGTTTTTTTCGGCTTTTGCCGATAATGCGCTGTTGTTTGCGATCCTGGCGCAATTGAAAGCCCAGTTTTATCCTGACTGGAGCCAGCCAATATTACAGATAGTGTTTGTCTTGGCATATATCCTATTGGCGCCTTTTGTGGGGCAAATTGCTGATCGTTTCCCGAAAGATCGTGTGATGTTGTTTGCTAATAGCCTAAAGTTGTTGGGCGCGTTTACTATTTGCCTGGGATATGATCCATTTCTGGGTTATGCCTTGGTGGGCGTGGGGGCTGCATCATATTCACCGGCTAAATATGGAATCTTGGTTGAATTGACCGATGGTGATCGTTTAGTCAAGGCTAATGGTTTGATGGAGGCTTCAACGATAATTGCCATTCTTACGGGCTCTGTTGCTGGCGGTTTTTTGTCTGATTGGAATTTGGCTGTCGCACTGCTTGTTTGTGCACTGATGTATGGTATCGCTGTTGTCGCTAATTTCTTTATCCCTCGATTATCGGCGGTGCGTCAGGATAAAGGCTGGAATCTGAAAAAGGTGCTGACAGACTTTGCTTCATCTTGTTGTATTCTTTGGCATAACAAAGGAGCTCGATTTTCTTTAATTGGTACGAGTTTGTTCTGGGGAGCGGGTATCACATTGAGATTCCTATTGGTCTTATGGGTACCTGTTGTTCTGGGAATTTCTGACAATAGCACGCCGACAATACTTAATGTGATGGTTGCTGTCGGCATTATTATTGGTGCAGGTATTGCTGCCCGTTTCATCACCCTTAAAACAGTCCACCGTTGTATGCCTGCTGGTGTTTTAATCGGCGTGATGGTGGTCATTTTTGCTGTTCAGCAAAGTATTTGGGCTTCCTACGTCTTATTAATCACTCTCGGTATTTTTGGCGGTTTGTTTATTGTTCCACTGAATGCATTATTGCAGGAAAGTGGCAGACAAACGATTGGGGCTGGTTATGCAATTGCAGTACAGAATTTGGGTGAGAATATCGCCATGTTATTGATGCTTGGCTTGTATTCATTGGTTATTAAAATAGGCGTCCCGGTTGTTACAACAGGGATAGGCTTTGGTACTCTGTTGGCGTTGACAATCACGAGTTTGTGGATTTGGAACCGGTTTCAAAGAAATGGATCTTTTACCGGATAAAGAGAGTGTTATGAGTGAAAAAATTCTGACTCAGCTTAGTATTGAACTGGGAGAGAAGCTGAGACAGCAAAAACTGTGGGTGACTTGCGCTGAATCTTGCACCGGTGGCTGGTTGGCGAAAACAATTTCAGATATTGCCGGTAGCTCTGCTTATTTTGACCGAAGCTTTGTGACATACAGTAATAAATCTAAGCATCAGATGCTTGGTGTGTCAGAAGCCGTTTTACAGCAATATGGGGCTGTCAGTGAACAGGTTGTGAGAGAAATGGCCGTAGGAGCACTGAAAGCTGCGCAGGCAGATCTGGCGGTTTCGGTCAGTGGCATTGCTGGGCCTGATGGTGGCAGCGAAGAAAAACCTGTTGGTACAGTGTGGTTTGGGTTTGCATATCTAACGGTAAATGGGGTAGAAGTTGTGTCTCGCCGTTGTTGTTTTAATGGTGATCGAAATGAAGTACGCCTTCAAGCTGTCATTTATTCTCTGAAAACACTGTTATCAGAGATTATATACCCAATGGATTTCAAGATGGATCGCGACGGCAAGGGAGCGAATCCCCGGGAGCATAGGTAACTGTGTGACCGGGGTGAGCGAGTGCAGCCAACAAAGAGGCAACTTGAAAGATAACGGGTATAAAAAATTAACTTGATGCTGTATGATTATACAGTATAATTACAAACAATGTTTTAGTATCAGAAATTATTCATCGGCAGTGAGAGAGCCCTTTCATTGCTTACGAGGGAGTAAAAATGGCTATTGATGAAAATAAACAAAAAGCACTAGCAGCGGCACTAGGCCAAATTGAAAAACAGTTTGGTAAAGGTTCCATCATGCGTTTGGGCGAAGACCGTTCAATGGACGTTGAAACTATCTCCACGGGTTCATTGTCACTGGATATTGCATTAGGTGCTGGCGGCCTGCCGATGGGGCGTATTGTTGAAATCTATGGCCCGGAATCTTCTGGTAAGACAACGCTGACATTACAGGTGATTGCTGCGGCACAACGTGAAGGTAAAACCTGTGCGTTTATTGATGCTGAACACGCTCTTGATCCTATCTATGCTAAGAAGTTGGGTGTTGATATTGATAACCTGTTGTGTTCTCAACCCGATACGGGGGAACAGGCTCTTGAGATCTGTGATGCGTTAACACGTTCCGGCGCTGTTGATGTCATTATCGTAGACTCCGTTGCTGCCTTAACACCAAAAGCCGAAATAGAAGGGGAAATTGGTGATTCTCATATGGGGCTGGCAGCTCGAATGATGAGTCAGGCAATGCGCAAACTGGCCGGTAACTTGAAAAGTTCCAATACGTTGTTGATCTTTATCAACCAGATTCGTATGAAAATTGGTGTCATGTTTGGTAACCCTGAAACTACCACCGGTGGTAACGCGCTGAAATTCTATGCTTCTGTTCGTCTGGATATTCGCCGCATTGGTTCTGTGAAAAATGGCGAAGAGGTCGTTGGTAGCGAGACCCGTGTTAAGGTGGTAAAAAACAAAGTGGCAGCGCCATTTAAGCAAGCAGAATTCCAGATTATGTATGGCGAAGGCATTAACACTTATGGTGAATTAATCGATTTAGGTGTGAAGCATAAATTGGTGGAAAAAGCAGGCGCATGGTACAGCTATAATGGCGATAAAATTGGTCAGGGCAAAGCGAATGCTACCATCTACCTGAAAGAACATCCTGAAGTTGCTACTGAGCTGGATAAAAAATTACGTGAAATGCTGTTGCACAATGCCGGCGAATTCAATAGTGCTGCTTCTGATTATGAAGCCAATGAAAACGAAGAGATGAATAACGAAGAATTCTAATCTAATAATATCGGTAGTCTCTATTCTTATATTCAAAGCTGTAAAAGTTTTGTCATCAAACTTATACCGCGTTAATAATGACGCGGTTTCTTCTCTCAGAAAGCAAGTATTATCCATATTATGCGATCATGCTTTCAGAAAATACCTAGACGATTTACAATGCTGCCTGCGAATGGATGTATACCCAATGGATTTCAAGATGCATCGCGACGGCAAGGGAGTGAATCCCCGGGAGCATAGGTAATGATGTGACCGGGGTGAGCGAGTGCAGCCAACAAAGAGGCAACTTGAAAGATGACGGGTATATATGGGATTTTACTTCTAATAGAAGAACTTTTATCTTATCCCCACTTTGTTTATTCGTGAGTTGAAAATAGGTGATGGAATATCCCACCTAACCAATTCATAAATCTGTTTTTTCCAGCTTGATTTTGGGACAATTATGAGCAAAAGCACCGCTGAGATCCGTCAAGCGTTTCTCGACTTTTTTCATACTAAAGGGCATCAAGTCGTACCAAGTAGTTCTTTGGCGCCAAATAATGACCCAACACTGCTGTTTACCAACGCAGGGATGAACCAGTTTAAGGACGTCTTTCTTGGACAGGACAAAAGATCTTACTCCCGAGCAACAACTGCTCAGCGCTGTGTTCGTGCTGGTGGTAAACATAATGATTTAGAAAATGTAGGTTATACCGCACGCCATCATACTTTCTTTGAGATGCTGGGTAATTTTAGTTTTGGCGACTATTTCAAACATGATGCTATTAGTTATGCTTGGGAACTTCTGACGGGTAAAGATTGGTTTAATTTGCCTAAAGAAAAATTATGGGTGACTGTCTATCAGACAGATAATGAAGCCTATGATATCTGGAAGAATGAAGTCGGAATACCAGCAGAAAGAATTATCCGCATTGGTGATAATAAAGGTGCTCCTTATGCGTCGGATAACTTCTGGCAAATGGGTGATACTGGTCCTTGTGGCCCTTGCACCGAAATTTTTTATGATCATGGTGAGCATATCTGGGGTGGGCCGCCAGGAAGTCCAGAGGAAGATGGTGACAGATATATTGAAATCTGGAATATCGTCTTTATGCAGTTCAACCGTCATGCTGATGGCACGATGGAACCGTTGCCAAAACCATCAGTAGATACCGGTATGGGGCTGGAGCGTATCGCCGCTGTATTGCAGCATGTCAATTCTAATTATGAGATCGATCTGTTCCGTGATTTGATTACAGTTGTTGCTAATGTCACCGGTGCGACAGATGATCTGAGTAATAAGTCTCTGCGGGTTATTGCTGATCACATTCGTTCATGTGCATTTTTGATTTGTGATGGTGTTGTTCCTTCTAATGAAAACCGTGGTTATGTTCTGCGTCGTATTATCCGCCGAGCTATCCGTCACGGAAACATGTTGGGGGCTAAAGAAACCTTCTTCTACAAACTGGTTGCGCCATTGCTAGAAGTGATGGGAGCTGCGGGGGAAGAACTTAAACGCCAGCAAGCAATTGTTGAGCAGATCTTGCAAACAGAAGAAGAGCAGTTTGCTCGTACTCTGGAACGTGGTCTTCAGTTATTAGACGATGAACTCGCAAAACTGTCCGGTGATATTCTGGATGGCGAAACGGCTTTCCGTTTGTATGATACCTATGGTTTTCCTGTGGATTTAACCGCTGATGTTTGCCGTGAGCGTAGTATTAGCGTTGATGAAGCGGGATTTGCAGTAGCAATGGAAAATCAGCGTCGTCGTGCTCGTGAATCAAGTGGTTTCGGTACTGATTATAATGAATTGATCAAAGTTGATGAACGCAGCGATTTCTCTGGTTACGATCATAACGAACAGCAGGCAACAGTAACTGCTATCTTCCGTAATGGTGAATCAGTGAATCAAATTCAAGCGGGTGAAGAAGCGATTGTTATCCTGGATAAGACCGCTTTTTATGCTGAATCCGGTGGACAAGTTGGTGACTCGGGTATTCTGAGTAATACCAATTGTGCTTTTTGTGTTATTGATACACAAAAATATGGTCAGGCTATTGGTCATATTGGTAAGCTTGAAAAAGGTACCTTAAGTGTAAACCATACCATCAATGAGGTTATTGATATTGAACGTCGTGATGCAATTCGTTTGAATCACTCAGCAACCCATCTGTTACATGCTGCATTACGTCAAATTTTGGGTGAGCACGTATCACAGAAAGGCTCTCTGGTTAACGATAAATACCTTCGCTTTGATTTTTCTCACTTTGAAGCGATGAAACCAGAACAGATCCGTCAGGTTGAGGATTTGGTTAATGCCGAAGTTCGTCAAAATTCACCTGTTGTTACTGAATTGATGGATCTAGAAACAGCAAAAGCCAAAGGTGCAATGGCACTGTTTGGTGAAAAATACGAAGAGCAAGTCCGTGTACTGTCAATGGGGGATTTCTCCACTGAATTATGTGGAGGGACTCACGCAAATCGTACCGGCGATATTGGCTTGTTCCGTATTATTGCTGAATCTGGAACGGCTGCGGGTATCCGTAGGATCGAAGCAATTACAGGTAAAAAAGCGTTGGAATCTGTACATCAACAGGTTGATTTACTTCAGGATATTGCTCAATTGGTGAAAAGTGATATTCATAGCCTGAGTGAAAAAGTGCGGGTGACGCTGGATAGAACCAAAGCGTTGGAAAAAGAGCTTCAACAGCTTAAAGATCAACAGGCTGCACAAGAGAGCTCTTCTTTAGCAAGCAAAGCGAAAGAAGTGAAGGGTGTGAAGTTGTTGGTCAGTCAGTTAAGCAATACAGAGCCTAAGATGTTGAGAACGATGGTTGATGATCTGAAAAATCAACTAGGTTCAGCAATTATTGTGCTTTCCACTATAAGTGATGATAAAGTCAGCTTAATTGTTGGGGTCACAAAGGATCTGACGGCTAAAATAAAAGCAGGTGAGTTAATTTCCTCTGTAGCTCAGCAAATCGGTGGTAAAGGCGGTGGTCGCCCTGATATGGCCCAAGCAGGTGGTTCTGATATTGAAGCGTTGCCTTCTGCTTTGGATAGTGTGGAAGAGTGGGTAGTATCGCGGCTATAAGCGGTATTACCTGAGTTTAGAGGGCGCCATAGAGTTGTTTTTATGGTGCCTTGAAATCTTGTTGTGAAATTGTTAAAAGGTTGAGCGCATATTTATTTATTTTGGCTAAACTATATAGATAGGAAATGCGCTTAAAATTGCTTATACTTTAAGCATATACTATTGTTTTACGTTTTCACGGTGTTTGATGGATAATAGCGGGGAAACCGAAAGACCCGACTCTTTTAAATTTTCAAGGAGCAAAGAATGCTTATTCTGACTCGTCGAGTTGGTGAAACGCTCATGATAGGCGATGAGGTAACAGTTACAGTACTAGGGGTTAAAGGTAACCAAGTTCGTATTGGTGTAAATGCCCCTAAAGAAGTTTCTGTTCACCGTGAAGAAATTTATCAGCGGATTCAGGCCGAAAAATCTCAGCCAACAACTTATTGACTCTAAGTTGGCGTCCTATCTCTGTTAGAACCGGGCGCCATTTTTGAGGGATTTCACCTCTGTTGGTACTTTTTGTCTTGCTAATTTCTTAAACTCTTGTCTATTTTCCCATCTTTTTTGTTTTTCTATCGTAAGAACAGAATGTTCCTATCATGTTATTGTGGCGAATAATGATTTGCATGCACTTTAATTGAAGGTGTAATAGTTTGCTGCTGATAAAGTACACTTTTTGGTGTCAAACCACACATCTTGTGTGTGAAGTGTTCAAACAAACACGGGTTTAGAAAAATTGTTTGACTTATAAATCTGGGAAAGTAATATGTGCGCCACGCAGTGACGAGGAGCTTAAATAAAAGTTCTGAGTCGCGATTCGAGAGAAAGCGTACGGTGAGATGGCCGAGAGGCTGAAGGCGCTCCCCTGCTAAGGGAGTATGCGGTCAAAAGCTGCATCGAGGGTTCGAATCCCTCTCTCACCGCCATTTAAACCACGCATCCATAGCTCAGCTGGATAGAGTACTCGGCTACGAACCGAGCGGTCGGAGGTTCGAATCCTTCTGGATGCGCCATATTTAACCTTGAGATGAAGTCATCTGAGGTACCATTTAGGTAATCGAAGCAACTACTGCCTTTTACCAGAGTGAAAAACTAAACACGCATCCATAGCTCAGCTGGATAGAGTACTCGGCTACGAACCGAGCGGTCGGAGGTTCGAATCCTTCTGGATGCGCCAATTTAACTTTGAGATGAAATCATCCAAGGTACCATTCAGGTAATCGAGGCAACTGCTATCTTTTACCAGAGTAAAAAACTGAACATGCATCCATAGCTCAGCTGGATAGAGTACTCGGCTACGAACCGAGCGGTCGGAGGTTCGAATCCTTCTGGATGCGCCATATCAAGCCCTGCTTAAACAGCAGGGCTTTTTCTTTTCTACCTGTGTTGCCGTAACCAACCTGCCCTCGGTATGACGCTGAAATATTTTTGCTTATCTATCTAATCAGCGACAATTTGGCTTGTTTAAGATAAAGTAAACCCTTATAAAAATTCTTCTAAAACACTACGGGAGGTCGAATTGATCCCGGACGTATCAAAGGCTCTATCATGGCTAGAGGCGCATCCGACAATTTTAAAGGGAATTCGTCGCGGTGTTGAACGTGAAACATTGCGTATTACTTCAGATGGTAGTTTAGCCATAACAGAACATCCTAAAACACTCGGTGCAGCGCTTACGCATAAATGGATTACTACTGACTTTGCTGAGTCATTGTTGGAATTCATAACACCAGTTGGTGATGATATAAAATATACGATTTCTTTTCTTGGCGATATTCATCGTCACACGGCGCGTATGCTGGACAAAGAAAAAATGTGGCCATTAAGTATGCCATGCTTTATTGATGCGGAAGAGAACATCACTTTGGCTCAATATGGTGCATCGAATGTTGGTCGCTATAAGACCTTATACCGTGAAGGTCTGAAAAATCGTTATGGCGCGTTGATGCAGACCATATCCGGGGTTCATTATAATTTTTCATTGCCAATTGAGTTTTGGCGTGCTTGGGCTGGTGTTGAAGATGCAGAGAGTGGTAAGGAGCAGATCTCTAATGGTTATTTCCGCTTGATCCGTAACTATTATCGCTTTGGATGGGTGATCCCATATTTGTTTGGTGCTTCTCCGGCAATTTGTTCCTCGTTCTTACGTGGAAGAGAGACTTCTTTTCTTTTTGAACGGACAGAAGATGGAACTTGTTATCTGCCTTATGCGACTTCACTAAGAATGAGTAATTTGGGGTACACCAATAAATCACAGAGCGATCTGAATATTACGTTTAATAACCTACATACTTATATTGAAGGGCTGAAAAAAGCGATTCACAAGCCATCTGACGAGTTTGCTAAGTTGGGCACTAAGCAAGGTGATAAATATATTCAGCTCAATACCAACGTCTTACAAATTGAAAATGAGTTGTATGCGCCAATCCGACCTAAGCGTGTCACTAGAGGGAATGAATCGCCTTCTGATGCTTTGTTGCGTGGGGGAGTGGAATATATCGAAGTTCGTTCATTGGATATTAATCCATTTGCTGCGATTGGTGTCAATGAAACACAAATTCGTTTTCTTGACCTATTCTTAATATGGTGTGTGCTTGCCGAAGCGCCGGAAATGGGCAGTGATGAATTAGATTGTTGCCGTAAGAATTGGAATAGAGTGATCCTTGAAGGGCGTAAACCAGAGCAAATGATTGGCTTTGGTTGTGGAAGTGTGGAAGAACCGCTAGTAAAAGTTGGTAAAAAGTTATTTAGTGACTTGAAACGGGTTGCCGCAATATTGGATAGTTGTTCTGGCACACAGTATCAAAAGGTTTGCGAAGAATTAATTGCTATGTTTGATGATTCATCACTGACTTTATCGGCCCGTGTGCTGGAAAAAGTGAAGAGCCAGGGTATTGGTGGTTTTGGACTGGAACTAGCAGATGAATACCGCCAGCAATTGATCAATGAGCAATATGAGGTTATTAGCGACGAGCAGTTCGCTATAGAACGCAGGGCCTCCGTAGAGCGACAAGACGCATTGGAACGTGAGGATACGATGAGTTTTGATGAGTATCTAAAACAACAAACAGGATACTAGAAAAAATGGCCACAAGTAAAAGTGGCCAAATGGGATTTTCTAGAGAATAGGGATAATAATTATGCGTCTTTCATTCTTTACGACCGGTGGCAGATGAAAAGGTTTCATTTGCTTGAAGAAAAATCTGAATTTTTTGTGGAGATAAAGAAATGCCTTTACTGGATAGTTTTACTGTTGACCATACTCGTATGAATGCGCCAGCCGTAAGAGTTGCTAAGACTATGAAAACGCCTCATGGCGACACCATCACAGTTTTTGACTTACGTTTCTGTATACCCAATAAACAGGTTATGCCTGAAAAGGGTATTCATACACTTGAGCATTTGTTTGCTGGTTTTATGCGCAATCACCTCAATGGTGAGGGTGTTGAAATTATTGATATATCGCCAATGGGATGTCGAACAGGTTTTTATATGAGCTTGATTGGCGCCCCGGCAGAAATACGCGTTGCAGACGCATGGAAAGCGGCTATGGCTGATGTCTTGAAAGTGAAAGATCAGAGCCAGATCCCAGAACTAAATATTTATCAATGTGGTACTTATCACATGCATTCACTGACAGAAGCTCAGGATATTGCACGTCATATTCTTGATTCAGACGTCCTCGTTAATAAGAATGACGAGTTGGCATTGCCAGAGGAAAAACTGACCGAATTGAAAGTGTAGTTCCATAGCAGTGATAATATTTCGGGTTCCTGAGATGAAGTATACCCTATGGATTTCAAGATGCATCGCGGCGGCAAGGGAGCGAATCCCCGGGAGCATAGAGAACTATGTGACCGGGGTGAGTGAGTGCAGCCAACAAAGAGGCAACTTGAAAGATGACGGGTATATTAACAGGAACTTGCCGTTGGAGGTTGGTGGTGCGCCTCCAGCGGCGTCAATTTTCCGCCTCGATTTAAATGGCTTGTGCTTTTTGCTCAGGAAATTGGCTAATGGGAGTGACTCGAACTTGTTTAATGACATTATCGTTGACTGAAAGTACTTCAAAATTATATTTGCCGATTTGTACTTGTACATTAAGTGCGGGTATTTCTCCTAATTCTTCAAGCACCATACCATTAACCGTCCGTGGCCCATCAACAGGCAATGCCCAGTTAAAGGCTTTATTTAATTCGCGGATATTGGCTGTCCCGTCAATCAAAATAGTCCCATCGCTTTGTGGTGAAACTTCTTCTGCCAGAGAAGGAGACATTGATGTTGTAAAATCACCGACAATCTCTTCGAGGATATCTTCAACAGTGACCAGACCTTGAATATCACCGTATTCATCAACGATGAGTCCGGCTTTCTCCTTATTACGTTGGAAATTTACTAACTGGATATTAAGTGGTGTGCTGACGGGGACATAATAGATTTTATCTGCTGCTTTTATCAGGTTTCTTTTGGTGAACTCTTTTTTTTCTGTCATCAGTCGGTAAGCTTCACGCACACGAAGCATGCCAATGGCATCATCAAGTGAATCACGGTAAAGCACGATCCGGCCATGAGGTGAATGAGTTAATTGCCGTATGATGGATTTCCAGTCATGATTAATATCAATGCCAATAATTTCATTACGGGGAACCATAATGTCGCCGATTGTGACTTTTTCCAGATCTAAAATTGAAGTCAGCATAGCCTGATTTTGCTGTGATAGCTTGGCATTTGATTCATTCACAATAGTGCGAAGTTCATCTTTACTCATTGCGTGACTAGAGCCAGTAGGTTGTTTGATACCAAGGCAACGCATTAACAATAAAGTAATTTTATTTAGCACCCAGACCAACGGCAGCATGATTTTCTGTAACGGGCGGAGCAAAAAACTACTCGGAAAAGCGACTCTTTCAGGATAGAGGGCGGCTATCGTTTTTGGCATAACTTCAGAAAATATCAGTACGATAAACGTCAGAATACCGGTTGCAATAGCGACTCCGGCATCACCGTAAAGACGCATACCAATGATAGTAGCGAGTGCTGAAGCAAGAATATTAACCAGATTATTGCCGATAAGAATCAGACTGATGAGCTGCTCAGGATGACGAAGTAATGCTTCAACTCTGCGGGCAGAGTGGTTCCCTTGCTTTGCCAGATGACGTAAGCGATAACGATTCATTGTCATCATACCTGTCTCGGAGGCGGAGAAATAAGCTGAGACAATGACCATGATGATTAAAATAATCAGTAATGTGCTTGTTGAGACATGCTCCAAAGCAGAATTCCTTCCAAGTATTGATTGAACATAATACTCCTAGTAAATCATGATTTCCTGCAATAATCGATTACCGAAATAGGCGAGTGTCAGGGTAAATGCGCCGATCAGGTTAAACCAGATAACGCGTTTACCGCGCCATCCATCATGGTAGTGACCCCATAATAAAACAATGTAAACAAACCATGCGATAATAGACAAAATTGCTTTATGGATGTTTTCGCTACTGAAAATATTATCCATGTAGAGGATGCCAGTGCAGAGTGTCAACGTTAGCAATATTACGCCAAGCTGAGTGATATGAAACATTTTGCGTTCAATGAACATTAATGGGGGCATATCTGGCGTAAAAGTGAGTTTTTTATTTTTAAGCTGATGATCCAACCACCCAAGCTGTAATGCATATAATGCAGCGATAAGTAAAGTCGCATAACCAAGAAGCGCCAACCCAATATGGATAGATAATTCAAAGCTGGCCTCTAGATGGGTAATGAATTCACCCGGCATAAGACTCGCTAAAACCAAATTTATCATGGAAAAACTGTAAACAATGGGTAGCAGGAACCAAGCACGGCCGTGAGAAGCGACAATTGTCATTATGATACAAGTAAGTAAACTGACGATAGAACCTAGGTTTAGGAGGGTGAGGTTTTGCCCGCTGCTGACGTGGAATATCTGGTGTTTAAGTGCAATAGCATGACAAATTAAAGCGACAATCGCGGAAAGTAATGCCAGCCTGCGGTATCCTTTCGGTTTCCGCAGCAAGCCGGGAATAATCAGTACCAGGCTGAATAAATAAGCGAATGAAGAAATTATAGAAAATACTGGCATAGCATTAGTCGTTTTAGCGATAGTTTTAGGTTGAATTAAAGCTTAAGTATACCGCCAGCAAGGATAGCCTCCAACCGTTGTTAATCATCGGTGTGAATCTCTGTGCAGAGATCCCTTTCCATCGTGTTATAATTTGCGGAATATGCCTTACAGGTAGCCCATTTTTAAAAATTGAGCAGAGACAATGTTTGATAATTTAACCGACAGACTATCGCGCACATTGCGCAATATCAGTGGCCGTGGGCGACTGACCGAAGATAACATTAAAGAGACACTGCGCGAAGTTCGCATGGCTTTACTTGAAGCTGACGTCGCATTGCCTGTAGTGCGTGATTTTATTTCATGTGTTAAAGAGAGCGCGGTAGGCCACGAGGTTAATAAAAGCCTGACTCCCGGCCAAGAGTTTGTCAAAATTGTTCAGAATGAACTCGTTAAGGCGATGGGGGAAGTTAACAGTGAACTGAATCTTTCTACTCAGCCGCCTGCTGTCGTATTAATGGCGGGTCTACAAGGTGCAGGTAAAACGACTAGCGTTGCCAAGCTAGGTAGCTTTCTGAAAGGAAAGCAGAAGAAAAAAGTTTTGGTGGTATCTGCTGACGTCTATCGTCCAGCGGCTATCAAACAGCTTGAAACCTTGGCGCAGGCAGTTGGTATTGATTTCTACCCTTCTGATGCTCAGGAAAAACCCGTTGATATCGTGACTCAAGCGGTACAGCACGCCAGATTGAAATTCTATGATGTGCTTTTGGTGGATACTGCGGGTCGTCTACATGTTGACGAAGCAATGATGGATGAAATCAAACAGGTTCATAAAGCCATCAATCCAGTAGAAACCCTATTTGTTGTTGATGCAATGACGGGGCAGGATGCGGCTAATACCGCGAAAGCTTTCAATGAAGCATTGCCACTGACCGGTGTAGTGTTAACGAAAGTCGATGGTGATGCCCGTGGCGGTGCTGCGCTATCTATTCGTCATATTACTGGTAAGCCGATTAAATTCTTGGGTGTTGGTGAAAAAACGGATGCGTTGGAGCCATTCTATCCGGATCGTATTGCCTCTCGAATCCTTGGAATGGGCGATGTTCTCTCCCTGATTGAAGAGATTGAAAGTAAAGTCGATCGCACCCAGGCTGAAAAGCTGGCTTCTAAACTAAAGAAAGGTGACGGCTTCGATTTAAATGATTTTCTAGATCAGTTAAAGCAGATGCGTAACATGGGGGGAATGGCCAGCATGTTAAGCAAAATGCCGGGGATGTCTCAAGTGCCAGATGCAGTGAAATCCCAGATGGATGATAAAATTCTGGTGAAAATGGAAGCTATTATCAATTCTATGACGCGTAAAGAGCGACAAAAACCAGAGATAATCAAAGGTTCTCGTAAACGTCGTATTGCTAATGGTTCTGGCACTCAGGTTCAAGATGTTAACCGTTTGCTTAAACAATTCGACGAAATGCAGCGCATGATGAAAAAGATGAAGAAAGGCGGCTTGGCAAAAATGATGCGTGGTATGAAAGGCATGATGCCACCCGGATTTATGGGCCGTTAATCGATAAAGTCTCGAAGAATATCCACTTTGGATTGCTTTTTGCGCCAAAGTGAGTAAACTTTTCGGGCTTTTTATCTGATAACCGGACTTCGTTCCTCGATGAAGTCTGGTTGTTTTGTTAACTAATGAGGATGTTATGGTAACAATTCGTTTAGCTCGTGGCGGCGCCAAAAAGCGTCCGTTTTACCAAGTAGTCGTGACCGATAGCCGCAGCCCGCGTGATGGTCGCTTTATCGAGCGCGTTGGCTTCTTCAACCCTATTGCAACAGGGAAAGCAGAAGTATTGCGTTTAGATCTGGACCGTATTGAACATTGGATTGGTCTGGGTGCAACTGTGTCTGATCGTGTTTCTACACTGATCAAAGACGCCAAAAAAGCAGCTTAATCTGTCGCGGTGGTAACTATGAGCAAGCAAACCTGTTTTGAACCGCCTGTAAACCCAATTGTATTGGGAAAATTAGGTTCAACTTATGGTATTCGTGGTTGGCTCAGAGTTTTTTCTTCCACCGAACATGCCGAAGACATTTTTGAGTATCAACCGTGGTTTATTCAACGGGCAGGCCGGTGGCAACACATCGAACTAGAAACCTGGAAACACCACAATCAGGATATGATCATCAAAATTAAAGGTATTGATGATCTGGATGCTGCGAATTTACTGACTAATTGCGAAATTATTGTAGATTCAGAACAACTGCCAGAGCTGGATACGGGTGATTACTACTGGAAAGACTTAATAGGCTGCCAGGTAATCAGCACAGCAGGTTATAACTTGGGGACTGTCAATGACATGATGGAAACCGGTTCTAACGACGTAATGGTAATTAAAGCAAACCTGAAAGATGCATTCGGTATCAAGGAACGGCTAATTCCGTTTCTTGATGGGCAGGTTATCAAGAAAGTCGATCTCGCTACTAAAACCATTGAAGTAGATTGGGATCCTGGTTTTTAAACTCCGGTTATAAGCGGTTGAAATGAGTGGGACGCGATAATGTGGATTGGGGTTATTAGCCTGTTTCCTGAAATGTTCCGCGCAATAACCGATTATGGGGTAACTGGCCGGGCAGTGAAAAATGGCCTGTTAAGTATTGAATGCTGGAATCCACGGGATTTTACCTATGACCGGCATCGTACCGTTGACGATCGACCTTATGGCGGTGGTCCAGGCATGTTGATGATGGTTCAGCCTTTACGGGAAGCCATTCATGCAGCAAAAACTGCGGCAGGCGAAGGTGCAAAAGTGATTTATCTTTCACCTCAGGGACGCAAACTCAACCAACAAGGGGTTTGTGAGCTGGCAACAAATGAAAAACTGATTTTGATTTGTGGCCGCTATGAAGGGATAGATGAGCGGGTGATCCAAACCGAGATTGACGAAGAATGGTCTATCGGTGATTACGTACTCAGCGGTGGTGAAATCCCTGCAATGACGATGATTGACTCAGTTTCTCGGTTCATTCCGGGCGTTCTGGGGCATCAGGCATCAGCGGAGGAGGACTCTTTTGCTGATGGATTGCTGGATTGTCCGCACTATACTCGCCCGGAGGTATTAGATGGTATGGAAGTTCCACCAGTGTTGCTGTCTGGAAATCATGCTGAAATTAATCGCTGGCGGATGAAACAATCGCTTGGCCGGACCTGGCTTAGAAGACCTGAACTTCTGGAAAACCTAGCTCTGACTGACGAGCAAAGGATATTGCTAACAGAGTTCCAACGGGAACATCTAACTGAAGCAACTAATTAATCCAGACATATCCCCGAAGGGAATGTCTCTGATATATCAGTTTACCTAGGGTAAGAGAATTATTATGAGCAACATTATTAAACAACTTGAACAAGAGCAGATGAAGCAAGACGTACCTTCATTCCGTCCGGGTGACACCGTGGAAGTTAAGGTATGGGTCGTAGAAGGTGCTAAGAAACGTCTGCAGGCATTCGAGGGCGTGGTTATCGCTATCCGTAACCGCGGTCTGCACTCTGCATTCACTGTTCGCAAAGTTTCTAACGGCGAAGGTGTTGAGCGTGTATTCCAGACTCACTCCCCAGTCGTAGACAGCATTAGCGTTAAACGTCGTGGTGCTGTTCGTAGAGCTAAATTGTACTATCTGCGTGAGCGTTCTGGTAAAGCTGCTCGTATTAAAGAGCGTCTGAACAGTAAATAATACGCTTTCGTTACATCCGAAAGTTATCGTTAAAGAGGTCAGCAATTGCTGGCCTCTTTTTTTTATTCTCAACTTAAAACCGCGTCTTGTGGGTGTGGTCATCAATTTGGTTTTGGCTCTGCCTTATTGTAATGAAGAAACAGGCTGAATATGGGCGGGTTTTTAGAAGATCTTTGATTACGTCCCTCCAAGGTGAAATCAATGCCCTTTTGATGTTAAGGAGGATTTTTACTCATCGATAAATTATTCGACAATATATTATTATCAGATCGTAATAATCTTAAAGACAATTATTTTGAGAGTTTTAGAATAATTTTAAACATGATTAACTAACTATAAGGATTTGCTTTGAAAACTTTTCAAATACATAACAAAACGATGGCTTACCGGGATGAAGGTGAAGGTTTCCCGTTATTACTCGGGCATAGCTATTTGTTTGATTCTACTATGTGGGAGCCTCAGATCGAGGCCTTAAGTAAAAAATACCGGGTGATTGCTCCTGATCTCTGGGGGCATGGAAACTCTGGAGAGCTACCGGAACAACATAGCACTTTGGCTGATTTAGCTCGGGATTACCTAGCGTTGATGGATCAACTTGGTATTAAAGAATTCGCTATCATTGGTTTATCTGCTGGTGGTATGTGGGGAATTGAGTTGGTGGCTATGGCGCCGGACAGAGTTAAGGCACTGGTTTTGATGGATACCTTTGTCGGATTAGAACCTGAAGTGACTCATACAAAATACTTTGCCATGTTGGATGCGATAGAGCAGGTTGGTGTAATTCCTCAATCTATTTTGCAACAGCAGATAGTGCCAGCCTTCTTTAGCCAGCAACCGGCTCAGTATTTGGTTGATGAATTAACTCAGCGTCTGGCAGCCATTCCTGCGGAAATATTGCGTAATAGTATTGTTCCGTTAGGTAGAATAATATTTGGGCGTGAAGATAGAATTCATTTGTTGGAAAAACTGGATATTCCCTCGCTTGTTATGACTGGTGAACAAGATACGCCTCGCCCGCCTCTGGAGGGTTATTTGATGGCTGAAATATTGCACTGTGATCATATTATCATCCAGGATGCAGGGCATATTTCCACATTGGAGCAACCCTATAAAGTTAATCAGGAATTAATTGCTTTTTTACAGCAAGCTTTGTAACAGATATTTTAATAAAGAGGCCGGATTTTCCGGCCTCAGACTGCTGATATTAGTGTATTGAATTTAAAAGAGTGATCTGGTGGCACAGATTCTTTTCATAACAAGTGCTAAGTAATACGCATCCAATTATTCTATAGCGGACTGTAGTCATATTATTATTTCTCTTACTACCTATCCCAATAGGGCTATTTTATTTGCCGTTCTTTGCCATAAAGAGCGAACCTGGGCAGTGCTCAGATAAAAGCGTTAGCTTTTGAACGCACTTTAGTGCGGCCCGAAGGGCGAGCGAAGCGAGTCATCCTCACGTACTACGTGTACGCTCCGGTTTTTCCGCGCTGTCCGTGTTCACTGTTCATTGATAAGAACGGCCTGCAACAATTACGCCTATTGGGATAGGATCTTAATAAATTAATGAAAAAGCGAGTTGGGCATAGCTTAATATTTTATGGGTGCTATTTGGTAACTTTATATGAAATATAAACTGTGATTATTGATATTATCTGTTTTTAATAATAAAAATAAAGTAAATATATTTTTAACCTAATGATTTTAAATGGAAAAATAAAAGATTAACAATCATAAAATATTGACTCAAATATTGCACTCTTGTGTTTTGATATTAATCTTATTTTAAGATAATTATTTCTATATGAAATAATTCAGTTCTAGAATAGATTTATCACTGAATTGACGCCTTTTTTATTTTCTGTAAATAATAGTTTACAATGTTTTGAGTTTGTTTACACTTTTGGATTGTATTCTTTACGACGCGTGATATGTTATTAGTCAAATGCATAAAAACAAATAAGTACAGAATGATAATTTGAGGAGAAAATCGACATGTTCATGCAAAGAGATGCACTTAATAACGTTCACATCAGTGGTGAGCAAATCCTTATCACTCCAAAAGAATTAAAGCAACAATACCCACTGAGTGATGATGATCTGCATGTTATTGCAAATGCACGTAAAACAATTGCGGATATTATTCAGCGCCGTGATCCCCGTTTGCTGGTAGTATGTGGTCCTTGCTCTATTCATGACGTGGATGCGGCACTGGATTATGCTCACCGTTTGGCCGCTCTTTCTGCTGAATTGAGTGATAGCTTGTACATTGTCATGCGTGTCTATTTTGAAAAGCCTCGTACAACAGTGGGTTGGAAAGGTCTTATTAATGATCCATACATGGATGGTTCATTTGATGTGGAAGCTGGCCTGCATATTGCTCGCCGTTTACTACTTAGTTTAGTTAAAATGGGATTGCCTCTTGCAACAGAAGCTTTAGATCCGAATAGTCCACAATATTTGGGGGATTTATTCAGTTGGTCTGCAATTGGCGCGAGAACCACAGAATCTCAGACACACCGGGAAATGGCTTCAGGTTTATCTATGCCTGTTGGTTTCAAAAATGGGACTGATGGTAGCTTGAACACTGCAATTAATGCGATGTGTGCAGCCGCTATGCCACACCGTTTTGTGGGAATAAATCAGTCGGGGCAGGTGTGTTTATTACAAACGCAAGGAAACCCCAATGGGCATATTATCTTGCGTGGTGGTAAAACCCCTAATTACAGCGCCCAACATGTAATGGAATGTGAACAGCAAATGATGCAGTCTGGATTATTACCGTCCTTGATGATTGATTGTAGTCATGGTAACTCTAATAAGGATTTTCGTCGCCAAAGTTTGGTTGTGGATTCTGTTGTGGAGCAGATCATTTCAGGTAATCAATCTATTACTGGCATTATGTTGGAGAGCCATATTAATGAGGGTAATCAATCTTCTGAGCAACCGCGTAGTGAAATGAAATATGGTGTATCAGTGACTGACGCATGTATTAGTTGGCAGACGACAGAAGCAATTCTAAGAAAATTACATCAGCAAATTAGCATGCAATTGTCGCAAAGAATGGCAGTATTGAAAAAAGCGGGATAATAAATATGGCGGCTAAATTATCTCAATTGCGGGATAAGATTGATGAAGTGGATAAAGCTTTGCTGGGCTTGCTGGCAAAGCGTCTGGAATTGGTTGCAGAGATTGGTGAGGTAAAAAGTCAGAATGGGTTGTCAATTTATGCGCCTGACAGAGAAATGGCGATGCTTGCTTCACGTCGGCAGGAGGCTGAAGAGTTTGGTGTTCCACCGGATTTAATTGAAGATATTCTGCGCCGTATTATGCGGGAGTCCTACACCAGTGAAAATAACAAAGGGTTTAAAACACTTTGCCCTCAATTGGGGCCGATAGTCATTGTTGGTGGCTTGGGCAAAATGGGGAAACTATTTGGCCGTTTGTTAACTTTGTCTGGTTATGAAGTCAGAAATCTGGAACCGCAAGATTGGCCTAACGCGGAACAAATTCTGGCGGGAGTGGGTATGGTGATTATCAGTGTACCGATTCATTTGACAGAAGAAGTTATTCGCCGTTTACCGCCATTACCTGACCATTGCATTTTGGTGGACTTGGCGTCCGTAAAACAGCAGCCATTACAAGCTATGCTTGATGTGCATAAAGGTCCAGTGTTGGGATTACATCCTATGTTTGGGCCGGATGTTGGTAGTTTGGTAAAACAAGTTGTTGTTTACTGTGACGGACGTCAAGAGGAAGCTTATCAATGGTTTTTAGAACAGTTGTTGATTTGGGGGGCTTGCTTGCATCAGATGAGTCCTGAACAGCATGATAAAAACATGAGCTTTATTCAGGCGTTGCGCCATTTCACGACATTTGCTTATGGGCAACATCTCGCACAGGAAAGTGCGGATTTACAACAACTGTTATCAATATCTTCACCTATTTACCGTTTGGAACTGATCATGGTCGGGCGCTTATTTGCACAAGATCCTCAGCTCTACGCGGATATTATTATGTCATCACCAGAGAATATTGATCTTATACGCCGTTATCATCAAAGTTTTGGGCAAGCGCTAGAGATATTGGAAAACCAAGACAAACGGGCTTTTGTCAGCAGTTTTGAAGATGTTAGTGCATGGTTTGGTGATTATGCACCTCATTTTATGAGAGAGAGCAGGGTATTGCTTCAACAAGCGAATGATAGTCGCCAATAACTATACCTTATGGATTTCAAGATGGATCGCGACGGCAAGGGAGCGAATCCCCGGGAGCATAGGTAACTATGTGACCGGGGTGAGCGAGTGCAGCCAACAAAGAGGCAACTTGAAAGATAACAGGTATAAAAAGAACCGGATATGACAATACCCGATTCAATTTGCTGACAAGTTTAATTGTATTAATGAGGGTGAAAGGCTTTGCAGATTAATCACATTAAAGACATAAAATAGAGGAATATTTTAACTTAAACCGTAGAAAACAATGCTATTGGACGGATTAAAATCGTGTAAAGCAAGTTTAAACTGGCGTATTTAAGGTATTCAGCTTTACATAGTAAATGTGCAATATAATAACGTGAGAGTAACTGAGTTATTATTTGGTTAAATTATTTATTTGCAGGTTTTGTTACGCGGATTTTTTATCATCGGATTATTTAACTGGTTTAGGAAAAGGTTATTCTCCGGTTGAAAACGTTATTAAAGACGGTTTCTTTTTGGAGGTGTATTTTCTGGTAAACGGATAAACCTATTCATATTTTTATTTATCTTTTTTTCCGGTGTGCGTAAGCGTTAACAAACCGATTTTTATTTCTTATTTTTTCACTGATGGTTTTATGATGGGCAGTTTTTAAGTTGTTATTAAAAGTCATGGTTTAGCTTTTGGGTTTAATCGGTATAAGGTTTTAACCGTGTGTTTTTACCCTTTTTCACACCTGTTTTTTTATTGAGTTTAATCATCATGGTATGTCGGTGTTTTATGCTCAGTAAGCATTAATCATATTCGTCTTAAGCATTAACAAAACCGATTTTTATTTCTTATTTTTTCACTGATGGTTTTATGATGGACAATTTTTAAGTTGTTATTAAAAGCCATGGTTTAGCTTTTGGGTTTAATCGGTATAAGGTTTTAACCGTGTGTTTTTACCCTTTTTCACACCTGTTTTTTTATTGAGTTTAATCATCATGGTATGTCGATGTTTTATGCTCAGTAAGCATTAATCATATTCGTCTTAAGCATTAACAAAACCGATTTTTATTTCTTATTTTTTCACTGATGGTTTTATGATGGGCAGTTTTTAAGTTGTTATTAAAAGTCATGGTTTAGCTTTTGGGTTTAATCGGTATAAGGTTTTAACACTGTTTTACCTTTTAAAAATTTGGCATTAATGGGTACCTGTTTTTTTAACACTTTTTTGATTAATAGCCGAGTTAATCACCCATAAAAAGGCGCTTGCGATCGCCCAAAAAAGCAAATGCAAGCAAAAAAGAAAAGTAAATAATATTAAACAGATAATAAACCTGTGAGGCTATTTTTATTCCGAAGTTTTTTATTTTTGAATTAAAAATTCATTTAATGAATGGCCTTCATTGAGTAATTTTTGTAAACCTGATGGTTTTTTCCCGTTTCCTGACCAGTATTTAATTTCTCCATTGTCATTAAACTGATACTTAGGTTTTCTCGTCTTTCCTTTTCCTGCATTTGATTTTTTAGGTTTAAAATCAGAGAGGGTAACAGGTATGTTAATAGTATTAGGATTAAGGCCGATTTCTTCAATCATTCTTAATATTTCTAAACGTTTTTGTTCTTTTTGTTCCGCTTCTAAACTCATTAATCTGAAGGTTTCTTTGCTTTCTTGAACGACTACTTCTAATGTTTTGTAAGCATCTTCTAGCCATTCAACATCTTTTGTTTGAGCAAATCTTCTTAATAAGCTTATTCTTGATAAATATGCTGATACAATATCATATTCTTTTTCTGTGGTTAATGTTGTCATTTTGTCACCTTGTTAATAAGTTTAAAATCTATCTTTTCTGATGTTTTCTCTTCCAGCGTCAGTATAACACCGAATTTTTTACTTGCTTTAAAAAAGCTTTAATCATTTCTGTTTTACCTTTAATGATTAAAGCTTTTGCCTTCTTTTTCGTGATATGCTTGCCGTTTTTTCCTAAATTTTAAAACCGTGGTGACAGATAAAACGTATTTAATCCTATGTGAATAAGTAGATATTCTTTAATCCCTTGTTTTCAGATGGCACGAAAAGCGATAATCCATATTATTTAAGCTGAGAAGTCGGGATTTACGGAATAAATAAAGAGCCTTAAACCAAAAGGTTAAAGGCAGTAAAAATTTTCTCATTGATAGTTAAAACGCTAAAAACCAATAATCTGAACCGGATATTTGAATACCCGGTTCTTTTTAATCAGGAAGGGTTAACCGGTACCACGCTTTCTGTTGGGTAACATCCCAATACCTTTAATGAATGAGTGATTTTCGCCAATGCTTTCAGGACGTGTTGCATATTGATTGAACGAATATTAGCTTGGACATCAATATAAAACATCTCTTCCCACGGATTTCCGTTGATCGGTCGGGATTCCAGTTTACTCATAATAATATTATGTTTTTTCAGCACCATTAGCGCATCTACCAGTGCGCCTGCCTGCTGTCCGGTTGCCATAATAAATGTCGTTTTAGCCGGTACTTGTTCTGCAACTTCAATAGGTTGACGGGCAACAATAATGAAACGAGTAATATTATGTGATTGATTTGCGAGATTCTGTTCCAGAACCTGTAACTGATAAAGTGCACCGCCCGCTTCACTCCCTAAAGCTGCAATTTCTGGTGAATTCTGTTCGGCGACTTTTTGCATTGCTGCGGCAGTGCTTTCGCAATAGTTAATTTTCCAATGTGGGAATTGATTAATATATTGGCTACATTGTTGGAATGGTTGAGGGTGACTGTAAACCGTTTTGATCTCTGATAGCGTTGTGTCTTTTGCAACGAGTAGGCAATGGTCAATAGGAATGGTTATTTCTCCCACAATTGACAAATTGGTATGTTGCAACAAGTCATAAACATCATTGATGGAACCCGAGCTGGTATTTTCAATGGGTAACATTCCGTAATCCGCTTGGCCTGTTTCAACCAGGGAGAAGATATCCTGGAATTTATGGCAGCTACATTCAACTAATTGATTGAAATGGCGTGCGGCATATTGGCGGGCTGCGATATGAGAGTAGGAACCTCTAGGACCGAGGAATGCAATACGCGCTGAATCTTGGGGTGTTTGATTTAGGTGTTGCTGCAATAATGCCTGTTGAGTGAGTACGGAATCTTCAATGATCATCTGAAAAAGGCGCGAAATATAAAAGCCATCAAGCCCGTAGTTTTTTCCTTTTTTAATCAGAACATCTAGTAGTTCTCGTTCGCGATCCTTGTCTCTGATAGGGCGATTATCCTGTAACTTAGTTTGGGCAATATCAAAAGCTAATTGGCGACGCTCTGCTAGTAAAATCAGTAACTTTAAATCAAGTTCGCTGACTTTTTCCCGTATTTTCAGCAAATTATTTTGATCCATAAATGGGTTCCTAATGGGTTATTCACATTCTGATAATAATAGGTTTGCATTGACATCCTCCCCCACTTTCGCACTTCGTGACTCAAGAGGGGGATCCCCGTTAGTGGGCGACAGTTGATCGCTCTGCGTCTGGTTCCTGCTTCAACGGGCGGCCTGACTGCTCCGTCCCTCCACAGGCAAGCACGGCATGCCCTGCCGCTAAAATGTTACGTGCGCCGTTTACATCTGCGTTCGCGGTATATCCACACACCTGGCACACGAATTTACTCTGCGACAAGCGGTTCTCTTTTGCTGTATGACCGCAACATGCGCACCGCTGGCTGGTGTATGTCGGAGGGACTGCCAGTACCTGACCGCCGCGCCAGAGCTGCTTATATTCTAGCTGACGGCGCATTTCATACCAGCCCTGATCCAGTATCGCGCGATTTAAGCCTGTTTTAGCCCCAACGTTCCTTCCGGGCTGTTCTGCCGTGCCTTTCGCTGACTTCGACATGTTACCGACCTTCAAATCTTCAATCACGATCATCGCGTGGTTTTTGCTTATTTTCGTGGTGGTCTTATGAAGGTAATCGCGCCGGATATTGGCGATGTGCAAATGCAGACGCTGAATTTTTCGCTTCTGTTTCTGCCAGTTGGCGCTGAACTTAACTTTGCGGCTTAACTGTCTCTGGAGCTTCGCCAGTTTGCGCTGGCGGGTTTTAAAACTGTTGACGGGTTCGTATATCGTACCGTCTGAGAGCGTCGCCAGTTTCGATATCCCTGCATCCAGACCAACCATTGTTGTTGATTCGTGGTGTGGCTCAGAGGCTTCTATCTCGACTTGAAACGACACATACCACTTACCCGCTGACTGGCTGATCGTGGCATTTTTGATTTTGCCGTTCACCTCCTGCGATTGCCGGAACTTTATCCATCCGAGCCCAGAAGGAAGCCTGACTCTGCGATTTTCAAGGAGACAATATTTTTCAAAATTGACGAACCGGATTGAATCCCTGCCGTCATTTTTTCGTTTCCATACAGGCGCTTTCGCTGCCAGTGTCTTATCGAAGCAACGCCTCCATGCCCCATGTAAGTCTTTAAATTTTTGCTGAAGGTTATCGGTGTAAGCTTCCTGTAAGAAGGCGTATTCCGGTGTTTTTTTCCACCCCGTGAGCATGCGGTTTAGTTCAAACGCTGAGGGAAGTTTTCCGCCGGAATCCAGAATGTGTTTTGTTACCTCAAGTCCGTGATTCCAGACAAAACGAGCACACCCGCATAACTGCCGCAAACGCGGCGACTGTTCTTCAGTTGGCTCTAGTCTGAACTTGTAGGCTTTCAGTATTAGCATTATCATTCAGTGTGTAGTAGTTTTACTCTCTATTTTACTGTGCCTTCGGCTAACTTCAATGCAAAAATACAAAATTAATCGTTCACGACATGCCGCCTTTCTTTTGCATGTACATCTTGTGTTTGTGACCAAATACCGTAGAAAGATTCTTGGCGAGCGACACTATGCAGCCTTTCATCAGTATGCAGGTGAAATCTGCCGTGACTTCGGCGCAGAACTTAAAGAGAGTCACGGCGATTTAGATCATGTTCATATGCTGATTGAGTATCCACCGACCGTTCAGCTATCGGTATTGGTTAACTCGCTGAAAGCAGTCACCTCCCGTCGCTTACGTAATGAGTTTCTGGACTTACGCGGAGCATACGGAAAGGCAGTTCTCTGGTCTCGCTCCTACTTTGCAGGTTCATGCGGTGGAGCACCGCTGGGAGTGGTGAAACAATACATTCAACATCAGCGTGGCTGATGATTCCACGGGCTTTTCAAGCCCGTCCAAATTCCCCTCCCGCCTGATGTCGGCGGGAGTACCCTTTGGAGGTAAAGATGGATAGAAAAAAGCTTCCCTCAAGGGAAGGTAAAAAAGAAAGAAAAGAAAAACAGGCTTATGTTCATCATATTCTCATATTCATAGTTTGGGTGACTGCTCTTTGCCCAATCGGGCGAAGCTTCCCATTTGCTTGCCATTTCATCGGCAGCCGTCCGCATTGGACAAGGGTTACGGTGGTTTTTGTTAATTAACCTTATGTTGTTGTTTCTGTCAACAAAAAACGCGTCCAAATTGGACGCGTCACAGGCAAGTCATTGTTATTTTATTGTGATATTTCTGGTTCTGTTTCTAGGTTAAGGTTTGATTCTTTAACACTGTTGTCAGTACGGCGTGCTTCTCCCTTATGCTGTACTTTATTCAATTGGCGCTCCAGTTTTGTTAATAATTCATTGATAGCAATATACATATCTTCATGTTTTGCACCGGCAACTAGCATACCATTTGGTATACTTATGGTTGCATCAGCCCTAAAAATTTGAGGCCCTTTTGATAGAATAATATGAGGATTTATCAGATTTACTTGCCATTTATTTAGTTTATTTAGACGTTTTTCTACGTGGTTGCGAATTGCCGGGGTAATCTCCATTTGTTTGCTGGTAATATTCACTATCATATAGTTACCTCTCATTATTGATTATCCACCTTCAATAATTTCAGCATACATTTCTTTTTCATGAAAAAGGTGATCTAAATCACTATTTAACCAGATATGAGGCAACTAGTTGAAGTAATTGTGATTAGTGGTAAAAATATGAAGAATATCTATTGCAGGATTGAAGCTAATGGGACACTATTGACAAGTTGAGTCTTTATCAACTCTGCTGATAAGTAGTCTTTTTTAGATCTCATAAGTAAAAATAAAACAGCGGTACCCACCGCTGTTTTATCATCTGCTTTTTTATACCGGATTAGCAGCAATGAGTTTTGCTACTTTATCTGCCTGGGCTGTTAAACCCAAACGTGTATAAGCTTTTTTCATGTAAGGCAGCGCTTCGAGAGTTGACTGTGTATCAGGGTAATCACGTAACATTTGTTCAATTCGATTTACCACCGCGACATAAGCTCCACGTTTGTTATAATATTCCACAACAGAAAGTTCATATTTTGCCAGGCGCTCTCTGATAAACATTAAACGCTTAATAGCATCGGCAGTATACAGGCTGTTAGGATGATAGCGTACTAATTGACTAAAATCCTTGAATGCTACCCTGGCGTGTTCAGGATCACGATCTGAGCGGTCAATGCCGAAGAAACTTTGCAATAGACTGTTATCCAATGCTTGTGAAGTTAATCCACGCATATACAGAACGTAATCAATGTTGGGGTGAGTTGGATTCAGGCGTATAAAACGGTCAATAGAAGCGAGAGCCATTGGCAAGTCAGAGGATTTATAATAAGCATAAATCAGATCGAGTTGTACTTGCTGCGAATAGGGGCCAAATGGATAGCGATTATCGAGGGTTTCCAATTGCTTGATCGCATCGGAATAGCTACCTTTTTGCAGCTTTTCCTGACCCTTAGAGTAAATTTCCGCAGGTGGGCTGTCGGGGACAGTATTTTTATTACCAGAGCACCCGGAAAGTACCAGGCTCAATGTGGCTGCCGCCACCAGATATTTCATGCGTATCATCACGTGTTGATTATCCTCTGAGTGTTTTTCTGGGAGACTATCCATGAAGCTCCCGGCAAAAGATCGAGTTACAATAGCACACTATATTAAATTAAACGGCTCTGCCGTCAAAACTCAACGTAAGTGTAGAAACAATATATGGCACAACAAATACGACTTAGTACAACAGTCGCCGAATCTCAGCTCGGTCAACGTTTAGATCAGGCTTTGGCTGAATTGTTCCCTGATTATTCAAGATCACGCATAAAAGATTGGATCTTGGATGACAGAGTTCAGGTTAATGGCAAATTAATCAATAAGCCAAAAGAAAAAGTACTGGGAGGTGAAGAAATTGCAATTGATGCCATCATTGAAGAAGATGCGCGTTGGGAACCTCAGGATATTGCGTTAAATATTGTCTATGAAGATGATGACATTCTAGTCATAAACAAATCGCGTGATTTGGTCGTCCATCCAGGAGCAGGAAACCCAGATGGTACGGTATTGAATGCACTGTTATATCATTATCCTGAAATTGCCGATGTTCCTCGGGCAGGCATTGTTCACCGTCTTGATAAAGATACGACAGGGCTGATGGTCATTGCTAAAACGGTTCCCGCTCAAACACGTTTAGTCGAATCACTCCAACTACGCGAAATTACCCGTGAATATGAAGCGGTAGCGACAGGTTGTATGACGGCTGGCGGAATGGTTGAAGAGCCAATTTCTCGTCATCCAACAAAACGAACACATATGGCAGTGCATCCAATGGGCAAACCGGCTATTACCCATTATCGGGTAATGGAACATTTTAGGGCACATACTCGTCTACGCCTGAGACTGGAAACCGGCAGAACACACCAGATACGTGTTCACATGGCCCATATTAGTCACCCATTGGTGGGCGATCCTTTGTATGGTGGTCGTCCTCGACCTTTGAAAGGGGCTTCTGATGAGTTCCGCGAGGCAATGCGTAATTTTGATCGTCAGGCATTGCACGCCACGATGCTGCGTCTTTATCATCCGATAACCGGCATTGAAATGGAATGGCACGCTGAATTACCTGAAGATATGGTGATGCTGATTAAGGCATTAAAAGCAGATGCAGAAGCGTTTAAAGACGAAATGGATTGGTAAATGACTGCGCTTATTTTTCCAAACTGGCCACAACCGACGACAGTAAAAGCCTGTAGTTCTACCCGTTTAGGGGGAATAAGCTTATCACCTTACGATAGCCTGAATCTGGGTAAGCATGTTGGTGATAAACCTGATGTTGTTGAACAAAACAGGCATATTTTAGCGAAAATGGCAGAACTGCCTCAGCAACCAGTCTGGTTAGAACAGGTTCATGGTACGCGTGTTGTGAGACTCAATGGTCAGCCACTGGAAGATAATAGAGCTGATGCTGTTTATACCAATATTCTTGGGCAGGTTTGTGCTGTGATGACAGCAGATTGCCTGCCTGTACTATTTTGCAGTTCTGCGGGTGATGAGGTTGCGGTTGCCCATGCGGGGTGGCGAGGTTTGTGCGCCGGCGTACTGGAAAACACGATCACTCAATTTAAAGCTAAACCTAATCAGCTCCAAGCTTGGTTAGGGCCGGCAATTGGCGCGAAAAAATTTGAAGTTGGTAATGAGGTTTTGGAAGCATTCACAATCCAGCATTCTGATTTGAGTCGAGCTTTTATACCTTTTGGCGAAAAGTATTTAGCGGATATCTATTTGTTGGCAAAGTTAAAATTGCAATCTGTTGGTGTGAAAGCGATTTTTGGCGGGGATGAATGTACTGTCAGTAATAAAGAGAAATTTTTCTCTTATCGTCGTGATGGGATCACCGGACGTATGGCAACTTTAATCTGGCTGATATAACCTATCCTGTAGGGCGATCCATTGGCGCATAAGAGAATATCTCACAATTTGCTTTTCAGAATAACCTTGAATATTTGAGGAATGGCCTCATTTAATCTCCAGTAGCAATATTCTGAACAGTATTGGAGGTGTTATGCGTCTGGATCGTCTTACTAATAAATTCCAGCTTGCTCTCGCTGACGCCCAGTCCCTTGCGCTTGGGCATGATAATCAGTTCATCGAACCAATTCACTTAATGAGTTCACTGTTAAAACAAGAGGGTGGCTCTATTCGCCCATTATTAACGTCAATTGGAATCGATGCAGGTCGTTTCAGCAATCAGCTTGAGCAGGCTTTAGAACGTTTGCCGCGGGTACAGGGTATTGGTGGTGATGTACAACCATCCAATGATTTAGTTCGTCATTTAAATCTGTGTGACAAACTAGCACAAAAAGCCGGGGATAATTTTATCTCCTCTGAATTATTTGTTCTGGCAGCATTGGAAGAACGTGGCACATTAAGTGACATATTGAAAGCTGTTGGCGCAACAAAAGAAAAAATCACTAAGGCAATAGAACAAATGCGTGGTGGTGAAAAAGTTGATGATCAGGGAGCGGAAGATCAACGCCAGGCCCTGAAAAAATACACTATTGATCTGACTGAACATGCTGAACAAGGCAAACTTGATCCGGTAATTGGCCGTGATGAAGAAATTCGCCGCACCATTCAGGTATTACAACGCCGTACTAAAAATAATCCGGTCTTAATTGGTGAACCTGGGGTTGGTAAAACAGCCATTGTGGAAGGGCTTGCTCAACGGATCATTAATGGTGAAGTTCCTGAGGGGCTTAAAAATAAGCGAGTTCTTTCCTTGGATATGGGCGCGCTGTTAGCAGGGGCTAAATATCGTGGTGAATTTGAAGAGCGTTTGAAAGGTGTGTTGAACGACCTTGCTAAACAGGAAGGCAATGTCATTCTGTTTATTGACGAATTGCATACTATGGTTGGTGCAGGTAAGGCTGATGGTGCAATGGATGCTGGCAACATGTTAAAACCAGCCTTGGCCCGTGGTGAACTTCACTGTGTTGGTGCAACAACACTGGATGAATATCGTCAATATATTGAGAAAGATGCAGCGCTGGAACGCCGTTTCCAAAAAGTCTATGTTGCAGAACCTTCCGTAGAGGACACAATCGCTATTTTGCGCGGTCTGAAAGAACGTTATGAGTTACATCATCATGTACAAATTACCGACCCTGCAATTGTCGCGGCAGCAACATTATCTCATCGTTATATCTCAGACCGTATGTTGCCGGATAAAGCTATCGACTTGATCGATGAATCGGGTGCCAGTTTACGTATGCAAATGGATTCAAAACCGGAAGCGCTGGACCGTCTGGAACGTCGGGTTATCCAATTGAAGTTGGAACAGCAGGCGCTGAAAAAAGAGTCTGATGATGCCAGTAAAAAACGGCTTGAAATGCTTAATGAGGAGCTGCTCGTAAAAGAACGCGAATATTCTGAACTAGAAGAAGAATGGAAAGCTGAAAAAGCAGCACTTACGGGTACTCAGCACATAAAAGCGGAATTGGAAAATGCCCGTATCAGTTTAGAACAGGCACGTCGCAGTGGTGATTTAGCGAAGATGTCTGAAATTCAGTATGGAAAAATACCTGGATTGGAAAAACAGCTTGCCGCAGCCACACAAGCTGAAGGTAAGCATATGAAACTGCTTCGTAACAAAGTTACCGATGCCGAAATTGCAGAAATTCTTGCTCGTTGGACGGGTATTCCTGTTGCCAGAATGCTTGAGAGTGAAAAAGATAAACTGTTGCGCATGGAGCAAGAGCTGCATAAACGTGTTATTGGTCAGGATGAGGCAGTCGATGCAATATCTAATGCGATTCGCCGTAGTCGTGCTGGATTAGCTGATCCAAACCGTCCGATTGGTTCATTCCTGTTCCTTGGTCCAACTGGTGTTGGTAAAACTGAGTTGTGCAAGGCGTTAGCAAATTTCCTGTTTGACAGCGATGATGCAATGGTGCGTATCGATATGTCTGAATTTATGGAAAAACATGCCGTATCACGGTTAGTAGGAGCACCGCCGGGATATGTTGGTTATGAAGAAGGTGGTTATCTAACAGAAGCTGTTCGTCGTCGACCTTATTCCGTTATTTTGCTTGATGAAGTGGAAAAAGCGCACCCAGATGTATTCAATATCTTATTGCAGGTGTTGGATGATGGTCGATTGACTGATGGGCAAGGTCGTACTGTCGATTTCCGTAACACGGTTGTAATCATGACTTCTAATCTCGGGTCGGACATGATCCAGGAGCGTTTTGGTAGTCTAAATTATGATGAAATGAAAGATATAGTGATGGGAATTGTTAGCCATAATTTCAGACC
The DNA here is from genome assembly GCF_963878145.1 of Photorhabdus sp. S10-54. Lineage (NCBI taxonomy): Bacteria > Pseudomonadati > Pseudomonadota > Gammaproteobacteria > Enterobacterales > Morganellaceae > Photorhabdus > Photorhabdus sp. S10-54. Next base: position 61,329 of record NZ_CAWNXG010000027.1, read on the forward strand.
TGAATTTATTAACCGTATTGATGAAGCTGTTGTGTTCCACCCATTAGGGCGTCGGCATTTATCAGCGATTGCAGATATCCAATTGCAACGTTTGTACAAACGTCTAGAAGAACGTGGTTATCAGGTGACGATTACTCAGCAAGCGTTGGAAATGTTGGCAGAAGCCGGGTTCGATCCTGTTTACGGTGCACGGCCATTGAAGCGAGCTATCCAGCAGGAAATCGAAAATCCATTAGCTCAAAAGATACTTTCCGGCCAACTATTGCCAGGAAAACTAGTTACTCTGGATGTGGAAAATAGCCATATCGTCGCAAAGCAATAACTGTATATTTAATGAGAGAGTAAAGTTAACGAGAAATGAGGGGGCAGGAAACTGCCTCTTTTTTTATCATTTTGCGCATTAAATCGCAATTTAGCACTGTTTTTGCTTAATTGGTGTTCGGATGAATTATTTTTGCAAATAAACGCTTGCCAGCGCCAAAGAACGCCCTATAATGCGCCACCACTGACCGACACAACGCTGATAAACATTGTGAGGTCGGGCAGAGAAAGCGGCAATAAGCGCTTGACTCTGCGGGCGAAAAGCGTAGTATACGCAGCCCGGCTGAACGAGAATACCATTTTTTAATTCAGCCTGCTCTTTAACAATTAATCAGACAATCTGTGTGGGCACTCACAAGACCGTATCACAAAAAAATACGTTTTAAAGTCTTGAAGAGTGAACAACAGTTAATTCATTACGAAATAATTTAGTAACGTTATTTTGGCAGGATAACGCGAAGGCCAGCGAGCAACACCGAGACAGTACTTCAGTACGGCGAGGTGTAGCGCAGTGAAGCCGACAAAGTTAGCCAAACAAAAGAGCGTTACGCAGTGAATTCTTTGAGCATCAAGCTTTGAATTGAAGAGTTTGATCATGGCTCAGATTGAACGCTGGCGGCAGGCCTAACACATGCAAGTCGGGCGGTAACAGGAAAGCGCTTGCGCTTTTGCTGACGAGCGGCGGACGGGTGAGTAATGTCTGGGGATCTGCCCGAGGGCGGGGGATAACCACTGGAAACGGTGGCTAATACCGCATAATGTCGCGAGACCAAAGTGGGGGACCTGAAAGGGCCTCACGCCGTCGGATGAACCCAGATGGGATTAGCTGGTAGGTAGGGTAACGGCCTACCTAGGCGACGATCTCTAGCTGGTCTGAGAGGATGACCAGCCACACTGGGACTGAGACACGGCCCAGACTCCTACGGGAGGCAGCAGTGGGGAATATTGCACAATGGGCGGAAGCCTGATGCAGCCATGCCGCGTGTATGAAGAAGGCCTTCGGGTTGTAAAGTACTTTCAGCGGGGAGGAAGGATTTAGCCTGAAGAGGGTTAGATTTTGACGTTACCCGCAGAAGAAGCACCGGCTAACTCCGTGCCAGCAGCCGCGGTAATACGGAGGGTGCGAGCGTTAATCGGAATGACTGGGCGTAAAGCGCACGCAGGCGGTGAATTAAGTTAGATGTGAAATCCCCGGGCTCAACCTGGGAATGGCATCTAAGACTGGTTGACTGGAGTCTCGTAGAGGGGGGTAGAATTCCATGTGTAGCGGTGAAATGCGTAGAGATGTGGAGGAATACCGGTGGCGAAGGCGGCCCCCTGGACGAAGACTGACGCTCAGGTGCGAAAGCGTGGGGAGCAAACAGGATTAGATACCCTGGTAGTCCACGCTGTAAACGATGTCGATTTGGAGGTTGTGGCCTAGAGCTGTGGCTTCCGGAGCTAACGCGTTAAATCGACCGCCTGGGGAGTACGGCCGCAAGGTTAAAACTCAAATGAATTGACGGGGGCCCGCACAAGCGGTGGAGCATGTGGTTTAATTCGATGCAACGCGAAGAACCTTACCTACTCTTGACATCCTCAGAATTTGCTGGAGACAGCGAAGTGCCTTCGGGAACTGAGAGACAGGTGCTGCATGGCTGTCGTCAGCTCGTGTTGTGAAATGTTGGGTTAAGTCCCGCAACGAGCGCAACCCTTATCCTTTGTTGCCAGCGCGTGAAGGCGGGAACTCAAAGGAGACTGCCGGTGATAAACCGGAGGAAGGTGGGGATGACGTCAAGTCATCATGGCCCTTACGAGTAGGGCTACACACGTGCTACAATGGCGGATACAAAGTGAAGCGACCTCGCGAGAGCAAGCGGAGCACACAAAGTCTGTCGTAGTCCGGATTGGAGTCTGCAACTCGACTCCATGAAGTTGGAATCGCTAGTAATCGTAGATCAGCATGCTACGGTGAATACGTTCCCGGGCCTTGTACACACCGCCCGTCACACCATGGGAGTGGGTTGCAAAAGAAGTCGGTAGCTTAACCGCGAGGGGGGCGCTGACCACTTTGTGGTTCATGACTGGGGTGAAGTCGTAACAAGGTAACCGTAGGGGAACCTGCGGTTGGATCACCTCCTTACCTGAGATAGGTTGAGTGCAGTGCTCACACAGATTGTCTGATGAAAG